>JBMYUK010000249.1:0-4928 GCA_049605275.1 Phycisphaeraceae bacterium | reverse complement strand
AACTGGCTGATCCGAGAGCTGCGCGCGTCAAGCTCCGAGGAGAGACGCTGCACTTCCTGCTCGAAGAAGTCGAACGTGCCTTCGGCGCGGCCGGTGCGCAGTTCCACATTGGCGGCGATGATGCGGGTGACATATTCATTGACCACATCGGCGGCGACCTGACCGTCGCAGCGGTTCAGTTCCGTTTGGCGCTGACCGATCGTCTCGCGTTCGTGGCGTATAAAGACGGTTACTACTGGTTCGATTCGACGCCCGTCCAAGACACCGGCCTGGCCGACATCGCCGCGGGCGTGAAGTACAACTTCTATCGCGACGTCGAGAACCAGCTCTACATGACCGGCGGTATCGGCTACCAGTTCGACTTCGGCGACAGCGACGTTCTCCAGGACGACGAAGAGCTTCGCCTCTGGTTCTCGGCCGACAAGGGCTTTGACCGCCTGCACGTCGGCGGTGTGGTGAACTACTTCATCAACACCGGCACCGAGTCGCTGCTCGGCAGCTCGGACCAGCGCATCTCCTGGCACCTGCACGCGGACTACTACGTGACCGACTGGTTCAGCCCGCTGGTCGAGGTCAACGGCTACCACATCGTCGAAGAAGGCACGGCGGCCGTTCCGTTCAGCGGCGTCGACGCGGCCAACCTCGGCGGCGGCCAGAGCGAAGACGTCGTCACACTCGGTATCGGCAGCGAGTTCCGCCTCGGCGAAGGCGTTGCGGTCCGCGCGGCCTACGAGTTCGAGCTGACCGACGCCGAGTCGCTCTTCGGCGATCGCGTCACGCTCTCGCTGACCTACAACTTCTAAACGCTCAGGCGTTCGACCAACCTTAACCTTGGAGCATGCCGGCCGCTGTCGTGGTCGGCGTGTTTTTTATCGATCATCCGATCCGTTGATCCCCTGCGACATGGGATGCGGTATATTAATACCCGTAGGTTGTTAAATCCCTTTTCGCAGCGATCTCCGCACATGATGTACTCCACCACCTGTTCGTACGCCATCCGCGCCCTCGCCCGCCTCGCGGTGATTCGGCCCGAGGGATACGTGCGTATCCAAGAGGTCTGCGAAGGCACGGACCTCCCCTCGCACTTTCTCGCGAAGATCTTCCGCGACCTCGTGAGCGAGGGGCTGCTGAAAAGCGCAAAAGGCCGCGGCGGCGGGTTCGCGCTCGCAAGGCGGCCCGATGCCATCCGGCTCTACGACATCGTCGACGCGGTCGACGGCATCAAGCTCTACTCGCAGTGCGTCGTCGGCCTGGCGAAATGCGATGCGAACCAGCCCTGCCCCCAGCACGACAACTTCAAGCCCGTGCGACGCGAGATCATCCACTATCTCGAATCGACCACGCTCGATGAGATGAGCGAAGCCCTGGCGCGCAAGCTCGACCTGCTTGCGATCTCAACGGGCCCCGGCGACTCACAAGAATCCCTGTGATCTTCGGTTCGCGGAATGGTGCGGCAGCGTTGCCGTGGCTATCGCTGTACCTGTCGCGTCAGCCTAAATGCGGATCGGTTCGAAGCCGCTGCGGTAGTCGCGTTTGACGATCGTGGCGGTCGCCTTGTCGTGGTTCGTGAAGGCGAGTTTGCTGCTGTCCCACTTCAGTTCCTCGCCCGGGAAGCGCGTCGCCTTGACCGGCAGCAGCGAAGCCTCGGTGATCTTCAGGCCGACGCCGAACGGCGACCAGTGCAGATCGGGGTTGTGCCGGCCCAGCGCGGTGTTGATCCATTCGTGCCAGTGGTTGAAGCCTTGGAACTCGGGCATGTCGGCCAGCGACTTCCAGTCTTCGTTCTTACCGTCGCGCCAGACTTCGAGCTTGCCCCCAGCGGTGAGCACGAGCGTTCCGCCCTCGCAGACGAAGCTCGTCTGGTTGCTGTCCTTCTGGCTGATCGAATCGGTACCTTCGGGGAGGTTGAGTTCGGCGAGGCTGGGCTTTTGCCCTTCGTCGGCGTAGTGGACGCGGACGGTCTTCTCGGCGAACGCATCGGTCGAGGTCGGATAGGTCATCACCGCCTTGGACTTAAAGGCGTGGAACATGCCCTCGGGCGGATCGGTCACCTCGGCCTGCACGGCGACCGGGCTGTTCAACTCGGGATAGGCGTAGAAGACGACATCGAGCAGGTGGCAGCCCCAGTCGCCGAGGCCGCCCGTGCCGTACTCCCAGAAGGCCCGCCACTTGATCGGAGCCAGCCCCGGGCGGTAGTCGATCAACGGCTGGACGCCGGACTGCCACAGGTCCCAATCGAGGTGTGCGGGCGGGGCCTGGGTCGGCATCGTCTCGCGGTTGTTGAAGTATCGCCCGCCGCCCTTGAGGCCCGAGCCGGTCACCACGTAAATCTCCTTGCACTTGCCCAGCAGCCCGGACTTCAGCACGTGGACCGCGGCCCGACGCCCGGGGCTCTGCATCCGCTGGTTGCCCATCTGTGTGGAGAGATTCGGATTCGCCTCGGTCGCGGCTCGGAGCAGGGCGACCTCTTCGAGTTGCTGGACGAGCGGCTTCTGGCCGTAGACGTGCTTGCCCTTGGAGAGCGCGAGCGTATCGATCGCGCAGTGCGTATGGTCGGGGGTCGCGCAGATGACGGCGTCGAACTTGTCGGCGTGCTTGTCGAAGGCCTCGCGATAATCCTTGACCTTGAACGCATCCGGGTGCGCCTTGCCCGCCTGATCGAGTTGCTTGCTATCCACGTCGCAGAGCCCGACGATCTCGGCCATCGGGTGGTTGTTGCACTGGATGCGGTCGGCCCGACCGATGGTGCCAATGACGCCGATCGAGAGGATGCTCAGCTTGTCGTTGGCGCCGACGCGTCTGGGCCGAGGGTCCGGCGCGGCGTAAGCGGCGGGCATCAGGGCGCGGGTCGAGTAAGCCGCACCTGCGGCGGCGGTGAGCTTGAGAAAATCGCGTCGTTGCAGGGACATGGCAGGCTCCGTCGGTGTTGAAATCTCTCACGAGTGTACTGCACGAGATCGCGTGGTCCAAGGCGCGGCCGCACATCCTCCATGAGACATGTAATACGAATCACGTGTTGAAGCCTCTCGATTTGATCAACATCGAAGCATAGCCGCGATGCGACGCATCGCCGGAAACGCGCGATCAACGTGTCACGCTCTGTCTGCGACGCGTAGCGTCGCGGCTGTTGCCATAAGAACACTCAAAACGGGATCCGTACAACAAACATTTGCCGAGTCTCGTTAATCAAAAACGGCGGCGCATCGCTGCGCCGCCGTGGTTATATGAAAGCGTGTAAGTCGGCTTAGGCCTGGTCGACACCGTCGGGGTTGAGCGGGGCGTAGGGGTCGTAGATACCGGGCTTGGGGATGTCGTAAGCGCCGTCGGGACCCTTGACGGCCGGCGGGATGCTGTCCCAGGTCCAGTCGTCGATGCCGGGGCACCAGTCCTTGCCCTTAGCGAGCAGGTCGTCCCACTTGAGTTCCTTGCCGGCGTAGCAAGCCTCGCGACCGAGGATAGCGGTGAAGGTGGACTTCGCGCCGTATTCGCCTTCGTTGTAGATTTCGCCGGCCATCAGGGCCTCGATCAAGTGATGCTGCTCCTGCTGGTGGCCGCCGCCCTTGCCTTGGATACGCTTGCGCTGGCCGTTGATCTCGAGCATATTCGGGAAGTAGGCCTTGCCCTTCGTGCCCTGCGCGAACTCGCCGACGCGGGTGAACGAGTTCTTGAGGTGTCGGCCCTGGCTGTGCATGGTCGAGCCGTCGGCGAAGGTGTACTCGACGAAGGTGTGGTCGTAGATCTGCGATTCCTTGCCGTCGCCGTTGAGCCGTCGGCCCCAGCCGCCCATGCCGTTGGCCTTGACGGGGAAAGCGTTCTTCGCCCAGCAGCCGACGTCGAGGTTGTGGATGTGCTGCTCGACGATCTGGTCGCCGCAGGACCAGATGAAGTGGTACCAGTTGTTGCACTGGTCCTGCATGTCGGTCCAGCCGTCCTGACGGGCACGGAACCAGATGCCGCCGCCGTTCCAGTAGACGCGCTGATTGACGATGTCGCCGATCGCGCCGCCGTGGATCTCGGCCATGATGTTGCGGTAGTGTTCTTCGTGCCGACGCTGCAGGCCGATGCCGACGAGTAGGTTCTTCTTCTTGGATTCTTCGACCGCGGCGAGGAATCGGCGAACGCCCGGTGCGTCGGAGGCGACGGGTTTTTCGCAGAAGATGTGCTTGCCCTTGGCGACGGCGTATTCGAACTGCTGCGGCTTGAAGGCCGGGGGCGTGGCGATGACGACGACGTCGCAGTCCACGTCGATCGCTTTCTTGTAAGCGTCGAGGCCGGAGAAGGTCGTGTCCGGGGTGACCGCGACCTTGACCTCGGCTCGGTTCTTGAGGGTCTTAATCGCCTTCTGGCAGTTGCCGTCGAACGCGTCGGCGACGGAGACAAGTTTGACGTTGCCCTTGGTGTTAAAGAGCTGAGCCACCGCGCCGGTGCCTCGACCGCCGCAGCCGACCAGCGCGACCTTAATTTCTTCGCTGCCCTGGGCGTAGGCGGTGTTCAACGCGCCGCCTACAGCGAGTGCGCCGCCGACCGCGGCGCTGGATTTGAGAAAGGTGCGGCGAGTGGTATCGAGTTGGTTGCTCAAGGGAGCGTCTCCTGAAAAGAAGGCATAGGACTATTTCGAATTACGGATTATATCGCAGATGACACAAACCGCGCAGCGTAAAAAGGACTGCCGCAAAGCGGCTCGAATTACGCGGCCTGACGCTGAATCTTGCGATCCGGGCGGATCAAAGGCCTCAAGGCTCGTCCATTTTGACTTTGTACGCTTCGAGAATCTGCCGAACGCGGAAGGCGACCTCGGGATCGGGGTGGTTTTCGAGCGGTTTGACCTTGTCGATCGCCGCTTTGCCGAGCTTCATCAGCTCGACCTGGGCTCGGTGACGGTCGATCCAGACGTCGCTGCCGAGATCCGCGAGCAGCCGCTGGACCCG
>JBMYUK010000248.1:0-4986 GCA_049605275.1 Phycisphaeraceae bacterium | reverse complement strand
CGCCACGGCCCTGTCGACGATACGTCGAGGCCGGCAACCGCTTGATGTAGCCCTTGTGCGAGATGGTCACCACCATGTCCTCTTCGGCGATGAGGTCCTCGGCATCGAACTCGACGCCGTCGAACTCGGCCACCTCGGCATGGCCAAGAAGATCACCATCGACGCGGACAACACGACCGTCATCGAAGGCGCGGGCTCGACCAAGGATATCCAAGGACGTATCGCGCAGATCCGAAGCGAGATCGAATCGACTACCAGCGATTACGACCGCGAGAAATTGCAGGAGCGCCTCGCGAAGCTGGCCGGCGGCGTGGCTCAGATCAACGTCGGCGCCGCGTCCGAAGCGGAGATGAAGGAGAAGAAGGCTCGCGTCGAAGATGCGCTGCACGCGACCCGCGCGGCCGTTGAAGAGGGCATCGTGCCCGGCGGCGGCGTGTCGTTTATCCGCGCCGCGGCGAAACTCGCCAAGCTCAAACTCGAAGGCGACGAACAAGTCGGAGTCGACATCATCACCAAGTCGCTGACCGTCCCGCTGCAGACCATCGCCGACAACGCAGGCGAGCACGGCACCGTCGTCGTGTCTAAAGTCGCCGCCGCCAAGGGCAGCAACGGATTTGACGCGCTCAGGCTCGAGTACGCCGACCTCATCGAACGCGGCATCATCACCCCAGCCAAAGTCGATCGAACCGCGCTGCAGAACGCCGCGTCGGTCGCGACCGTGCTGCTCACCTGCGACTGCCTCGTGACCGAGATCCCCGTCGAGGACGAAGGCGGCCACGACGATCATCACCACCACGACCACGGCATGGGCGGTATGGGCGGCGGCATGCCAGGCATGGGCGGCATGGGCATGCCCGGCATGATGTAATCCCCGCAAGCCCCGATCGAATGTTGTGGCGGGCTTGCTTTGATTCGAAATTAGCAATTAGAAATTAGCAATCATCAATCAACAAATGGAGACGCCAAGCATGGCTACCAAGACCAAAACCAAGAAGACCACCGTCACCCCGCTCGACGACCGCATCGTCGTGCTCCCCGACACCGCCGACGAACGCACCGAGTCCGGCATCTACCTGCCCGAAGCGGCCAAGGAAAAACCCCAGACCGGCAAAGTCATCGCGGCCGGCCCCGGGGCGCTGACCGACACCGGCGACAGGGCCAAGCTCTCCGTCAAGAAAGGCGACACCGTGCTCTTCGGCAAGTACTCCGGCTCGGAAGTCGACATCGACGGCGTCGAGCACAAGATCATGCGCGAGAGCGAGCTGCTCGCCATCATCGAGAAATAACACGCGCTCGGCGGGGGCACTTCAGTTCCCTCGCCAAACCACCTACAACTCAAACTCATCAACACACCTAACTGGAGCCACCCACATGGCACAGAAGCAACTTATGTTCGACGCTCGGGCACGCCTAGAGCTTAAAAAAGGCCTCGACCAACTCGCCAACGCCGTGAAGGTCACGATGGGCCCGACCGGCCGAAACGTCATCCTCGATAAGTCCTACGGCGGCCCCGCGGTCACCAAAGACGGCGTGACCGTCGCTAAGGAAGTCGATCTCGAAGCGCCTTTCGAAAACATGGGCGCGAAGATGGTCGTCGAGGTCGCGAAGAAGACCAACGACAAGGCCGGCGACGGTACGACGACCGCGACCGTCCTCGCTCAGGCGATCTTCGAAGAGGGCTTGCGTCACGTCACCGCCGGCGCAAACCCGATGGCACTGCAACGCGGCATCACCGCCGCCGCCGAAGCCGCGGGCGAAGCGATCAAGTACTCCGCGACCAAGTGCAAGGGCACAGACGACTACAAAAAAGTCGCCACCGTCTCGGCCAACCACGACACCGAGATCGGCGAGATCATCGCCGAGGCGATCGACAAGGTCGGACCCGAGGGCGTCGTGGAAGTCGAAGAGGGCAAGACCCCCGACACCACGCTTGACTACGTCGAGGGCATGAACTTCGACAAGGGCTATCTCTCGCCCTACTTCATGACCGACCCGACCTCGCAGCAGGCGATCCTCGAGGACGCGCTCGTCCTCATTCACGAGAAGAAGATCAGCAATCTGCCCGACCTGCTTCCGCTCCTGAACAAAGTCGCGATGGCGCAGAAGCCCTTGCTCATCATCGCCGAAGACGTCGAGTCCGAAGCGCTCGCGGCCCTGGTCGTCAACCGACTGCGCGGCGTCCTCAAGGTCTGCGCGGTGAAGGCTCCCGGCTTCGGCGATCGACGCAAGGCCATGCTCGGCGACATCGCCGCGGTCACCGGCGGAACCTTTATTAGCGAGGACCTCGGCCTGTCCCTCGAAGCGCTCGAACTCGATCAACTTGGCTCGGCCAAGCGACTGCTCGTCGACAAAGACTCGACCACCATCATCGAGGGCGGCGGCAAGAAGAAGGACATCACCACCCGCTGCGACCAGATCCGCACGCAGATCGAAAACACCACCAGCGACTACGACCGCGAAAAACTCCAGGAACGCCTGGCGAAGCTCACCGGCGGCGTCGCGATCATCCGCGTCGGCGCACACACCGAGACGGCGATGAAAGAACGCAAGGACCGCGTCGATGATGCGCTTCACGCGACTAAAGCCGCGGCCGCTGAAGGCTACGTCCCCGGCGGCGGCGTCGCCTTCATCCGCGCGATCGACGCGGTCGATAAGGCACGCGCCAAAGCCAAGGGCGACGACAAGATCGGCTACGACATCGTCGCCAAGGCCCTCGAAGTCCCGCTGCGACAGATCGTCGAGAACGGCGGCGAAGACGGCTACCTCGTTGTCGAAGAGGTCAAGACCAAGAAAGGCAACCACGGCTACAACGCCGCGACCTCCGAGTACACCGACCTCGTCAAGGCCGGCATCATCGACCCCGCGCTGGTCAGCCGCACCGCGTTGCAAAATGCAGCGTCGGTCGCCGGTCTCATGCTGACGACCAACGTCCTCGTCACCGAGCTCGGCGACGACGACGACGCGATCGAGGGCGCTGTCTCTTAAGATAGCCGCCTGCCCGGTTCGTCAAAGTCTGCTGCGAATCGATACGAGGATGTGGTATGACCGCCGACGCAAACCATTCGAGCGAACATCACGAGCCGGGCCCCGGACTGAACTGGGGCCTGGTGATCGTGACGTATAACCGCCAGTCGGTGCTGCCCCGTGCCGTTCGACACGCCGCAACGCAGAACCCGCCGCCCAGCGAGATTGTTATCGTCGATGCGAGCGACGATTGGCAGGAAACCAAAGCGGTCGTCGAAGAGGTCGTCGAGCAGGCGGGAATTACGCCGCGCTTCGTCTACGAGGCCGCCGAGATCCGTTCGATCAGCACGCAGCGAAACCAAGCGATCAAGCGAGCCGAGGCCGACATCCTCTTCATGATCGACGACGACTCGCTCATGTTCCCCGGTTGCGCAAGCGAAGTGATGAACATCTTCAATCACCCCGACGCCGGCGAGGTCGTCGCCATGACCACCGCGCTGGCCAACGCCGCTCCGACCGGCAATGAGGACCCCGTACCCCCGCCCGCCCCCAAACAGATCGCATCCACGCCGCGCAAGCCGGGCGTCAAACGCCGCGTCATCGAATGGATGCGCGGCGAATACATGCCCGTCTACGACACGCCCCCGCCGACTTGGAACGTGCCCGACGCGCTCAAAACGCAATTCGGCTGCTTCGAGCGCCGACAACTGCACGGCGCCCGCATGATCATCCGCCGCGCAGCGCTCACCGACGAACCCTTCGACGAAACGCTCAACCGCTACTCGTACCTCGAGGATTCGGACATCGGCTACCGCATCGGGAGGAAGGGCATCATCCTCGCGGCACCCCGCGCAAAAATATGTCACCTCGCCGACCTCAGCGGACGCATCCCGTCCAAACGCACCGCGCTCATCAGCGTGACCAACGCCGTGTACCTCACCCGACGCAACGCCGCGAAGCCCAATCGAAACATCCGGACGATCCAGAAAAACGCGCTCAAGCGCATCCCCCTCGAACTCGCCCGCGACTGGGCGGCCAGGCGCTGGTCCGCGCCGCGTGCGCGCGGCATCTTCGCCGGCCTCGTCCATTCGCGATGGATCGTCAACACCCCGCTCTCGCAGATCGAACAGCGCTACGCGAGCTTCCAGGAAAAGCTGCTCGACCGCTGACGCGACCTAAAGATATATGGCCACCCAACGCGACTACTACGAAGTGCTCCAGGTCGAACGGACCGCCAGCGGCGACGAGATCAAACGCTCGTATCGCAAGCTCGCGATGCGTTACCACCCGGACCGAAATCCGGACAACAAAGAAGCCGAAGCCAAGTTCCGCGAGGCATCCGAGGCGTACGAGGTCTTGTCCAACGACGACAAGCGACGCAAGTACGACCAGTTCGGACACGCCGGGCTCAACGGACAGGCCGGCCACGACTTCTCGCACATGAACGCGCAGGACATCTTCGGGATGTTCGACGACATCTTCGGCGGCGCGTTCGGCGGACGCGCTGGCGGCGGGCGACGCTCGCAATCCAATCGCGGATACGATCTCGAAACCGTCACCGCGATCGAACTGAGCGAAGTCCTCGCCGGCGTCGAAAAAGAGATCGAGTTCACGCGGCAGGACACCTGCACGACCTGCTCGGGGACCGGCGGCAAGCCCGGCACCGAGCCCGCAACCTGCGTGACCTGCGGCGGCCAGGGGCAGGTCCAACAGGCCGGCTTCGGCGGGATGTTCCGCATGGTCTCGACCTGCCCGGCCTGCAACGGCGCGGGCAAGAGCTACCGCGACAAGTGCTCGACCTGCGGCGGCGACGGTCGCGAACCGAAAAAAGTCAGCCTCAGCGTCAAGGTTCCCGCAGGCATCCGCGACGGACAGGCCATCCGCGTCCAAGGGGAGGGCGAGCCCGGACCGAACAACGGCCCGCGCGGCGACCTGCACGTGGTGGTCTACGTCGCCGAACACCCCCTGCTGAAACGACACGGAGTGGACCTGGTCTGCCAGGTTCCCGTAAGTTATCCGGTG
>JBMYUK010000247.1:0-4993 GCA_049605275.1 Phycisphaeraceae bacterium | reverse complement strand
ACCGAGCACTTCCGCGGGTACAACCGGGACGCCTTCCCTGACAAGGGCTGGACGGTCGAGGACGGCTGCATCCGCGTCATCGGCAAGACCAAGGGGTCGGGCGACATCATCACGAAGGAGCAGTACAGCGACTTCGACCTCCGCTGGTCGTGGAAGGTCGCGAAGGGCGCGAACTCCGGCGTGATGTACCGCGTGGAAGAGGTCAAGAATCAGCCCACCTATAAGACCGGCCCGGAATACCAGATCCTCGAAGACGGCGCACACCGCGACGGCAAAAACGCAAAAACCAGCGCCGCCGCCCTCTACGCCCTGATCCCCTGCAACGATAAGAAGACGCTCATGCCGATCGGCGAGTGGAACGAATCACGACTCGTCATCCAGGACAACCACGTTAAGCACTACCTCAACGGCGCACTCGTCGTCGAATACGTCTGGGGCAGCGACGAGATCAAGTCCAAGATCGCCAACAGCAAGTTCAAAAACTGGAAGGACTTCATGACCAAAGAAAAGGGTCACATCGCATTTCAGTATCACAACGACGACGTCTGGTTCCAAAACATCCGCATCAAAGACCTCAGCGGCGAGTAAGCCCGCCCCGGACACCGAGCTATGTTTCATCCTTCCATTAAGCTGATCGCGTTGGTGGCGCTGCTCGCGCTCGCGGGCTGGGGCGCATCGCGCTCGATCGCCGAGGAACCCACGGAAGACCCCGCGGAAGACTCTGCGTCCGATGAAGACGGCTGGGAGATCCTCTTCGACGGCAGCAACACCGATGCGCTGCGCGATTTCCGAGGCGACGCGTTTCCCGAAAAAGGCTGGTCGATTCAAGACGACGGCTCGCTCTACGCCAAGCACGGCAGCCGGGACATCGTCACCCGCAAGCGATACAGCGACTTCGACCTGCGGCTCGAATGGAAACTGTCGAAAGGCGCCAACTCCGGCATCCTGTACCGCGTGGCGCAGCGCGGACATCACCCACACGACACCGGGCCCGAGTATCAGATCATCGACGACCCGCGCATCCACAAGTACAGCACCGGCTCGCTGTACGACATGATCGCGCCCAACGACAAGGCGACGATCAACCCGGCCGGGGAATGGAACAACTCTCGTCTGGTCATCCAGGACAACCTCGTCAAGCACTACCTCAACGACGAACTCGTCGTCGAATACGTCTGGGGTAGCGACGAGATCAAAGCCAAGCTCAGCAAGAGTAAGTTCCGAAATTGGAAAGGCTACATGCAGGAAGACGCCGGCTACATCGGCTTTCAAAGCCACGGCAACGACCTCTGGCTGCGCGACATCCGCATCAAAGACTTGAGTAGCGACTAACCCGAGACAACGACCGCCATGAAACGCATCAACGCCCTATTTGCCTGCTTCCTGATCCTCGCCTCCGTCGCGTCTGCAAGCGCCGCGGAGGAAAGCGACGGTTGGGAGGTGCTCTTCGATGGCACCTCGACCGATGCTTTCCGCGGATGGAAGAGCGAGACGTTCCCCGAGAAGGGCTGGGTCATCGACGGCGACGCGCTGCACATCCGGGCCGACTCCAAGGCCGGCGACATCGTGACCAAGAAGCAATACGCCAGTTTCGACCTGCGCTTCGAGTGGAAGGTCGCCAAGGGCAGCAACTCCGGCGTGATCTACCGGTGCATCGAGCACGAAGACGTGCGACTCTCGTTCATGTCCGGCCCCGAGTATCAGATCCTCGACGACGACAACCACCGCAACGGCAAGAACCCGAAGACCACCGCAGCGAGTCTTTATGCGCACTACGCGCCCAATGAGAAGAAGACCCTCATGCCGATCGGCGAGTGGAACATCGGCCGGATCGTCGTCCGCGGGTCGAAGGTCGAGCACTGGCTCAACGGCGCGATCGTCGTCGCCTACGACCTCGAAAGCGAATCCTTTCAGCGCGTCACCCAAGCCACGCACTACAAGAAGTGGGCCAGGTTTGCCAAGGAAAAGAAAGGCCACATCGCTTTTCAGGATCACACCGACGACGTGTGGTTCCGCAATATTCGCATTAAGGAACTCGCCGACACCGAGCCCGAACCCGAAGCGACCGCGGCAGCGACTGACGAAGAGGCCGGCGATTGGCAGGTGCTCTTCGACGGCACGTCGCTCGATCGTTTCCGCGCGATGGCGGATCGCGAGATCGACAAGCGATGGGTCATCGACGACGGCACGCTGCATTACACCGGCGGACGATGGGGCGGCGATCTCGTCACCAAGCAGGCGTTCGGCGACTTCGACCTGCGTTGGGAGTGGAAGATTTCCTCGGCCGGCAACTCGGGCGTCAAATACCGCGTGGACCCCAGCAAGCCGGAGAAGAAGATGTACGCCCTCGGTCCCGAGTATCAGATCCTCGACGACGACCGGCACAACGATGGCAAGCACATCAAGCACCGCACCGGCTGCCTCTACAACCTCTTCGTCACCAACGACAAGAAGAAGGTCAACCCGGTCGGCGAGTGGAATACTTCCCGCATCGTCTCGCGCGGCGATCGTGTCGAGCACTGGCTCAACGGCGAGATGGTGCTCGCTTACGAGTTCTGGTCCGAGCCGTTCAACGAGGCGTTCGCGAAGAGCAAGTACCGCAACATGGATCGCTTCGCCAAGCCGAACCCCGGGCATATCGTTTTTCAGGAACACCGCGACAAGGTCTGGTACCGCAACATCCGCATCAAAGAACTCGAAACCGAGTGAACCAGGCGGCATCGTCGCGATCTTGACCTGTTGAGCCGACACGCCTATGCGAATCATTGCTTACAACCCGTTCGTCTTGCTCGCGGTCTGCGTGGCGTTGCTGTCGGCCTGTACGGCGGTTGCGGAATACAAAGCCGCGGAGAGCGAGGGAGCCGGTCAAGCCCCGGCCGAGTCTGGAGAGACGTTAAAGAGTCCGCCGGAGGATGACGCCGAGCCGGACGCCGAGACGCTCGCGCTGCTCCGCAGGATCGAAGCGGCCTCGGCCGATCTCGAAACGTTTAAGACGCGCGTCCGCTACACGCGCATCCAGACCCTGACCGGGGACGAGCAGCGGCGGTTTGGCGATTTTTACTACGCCGCGGGGAAGGCGGAGACGCCGACGCGTTTCGCCGTGATGTTCGACCGCCTGGTCGTCGACGAGCGGGCCCGGCCGATGCAGACGTGGTACGTCTTCGACGGCAACTGGCTTCTCGAACGCGACCACGACCGCAAGACCGCCGTCCGACGAGAACTGGTTCCCGCGGGCGCGGAGCGGTCGGACACACTCGACATGGGCCAGGGGCAGATGCCGATCCCGCTGAAGATCAAGGCCGAGGAGTTACTTGAGAACTACCGCGTGCAGCGATTGCCGAACACGCCCTTCGGCGACCGGACGCTGCATCACTTGCGATTGACGCCGCGTCAGCATTCTCCGGAACGCGGCGACGAGCCCGTGCCGATGGACCTGTGGTTCGACAGCGAGACGCTTCGGCTGCACAAGGTCGTGACGACGGAAGACGCCGACGAAATCGAGATGCTGTTCCCCACGCCCGAATTGAATCCCGAGATCGCGGACGAGGTATTTAAGACCGAGCCCCCCGACGAAGCGGACGGCTGGCAGGTGCAGGAAGTGCCGCTGGACGATTAGGCGTCGGGCAGCGCGGCGACCAGCCGGTCTATCTGTTCGATGCCGTTGTAAAAATGCGGGGAGGCGCGGAGGTGGCCCATGCGGTTGGCGATGACGATGCTCTGGGCGGCGAGTTCTTTGACGACGCGGTCGTGCTGGTCTTCGCGCTCGGGCCAGTCGAAGGCGACGATCCCGCTTCGCTCGGTGATGCCGGGCGGGGAGACGACCCGGTAGCCCTTTGCGCTCAAGGCCTCTCGCAGGTGCTGGCCCAGCGCGTCGATGCGCGACCACACCGTGTCGAGGCCGACCTCCAGGAGCAGTTCGATCGCGGCGCGCATCGATCGCAGCGCGAGCACGCTCATCGTCCCGGTCTCGAATCGGCGGGCGTCGGGTAGCCAACGCTCGTCGTAGTTGCCGTAGTCCAGCGCGTTGACGCGACCGAGCACGCCCGCGATCGGCGGCTGCAATTGCTGGCACAGGTCTTCGTCGCAGCAGACAAAGCCCGCGCCCTCGCAGCCGAGCAGCCACTTGTGCGACCCGGCGGCAAGAAAGTCGATGCCCATCGTCTGCACGTCCATCGGCATCGCGCCCAGACTCTGGATCGCGTCGACGCACAACAGCCCGCCCGCCGCGTGTACCTCGTCGGCGATCGGCTTGAGATCGATGCGAAAGCCGCTGCCGAACTGCACGTGCGAGAGCGCGACGACGCGCGTGCGGTCGTTGATGAGGTGGATGACATCGTCGATATCGATGCGGTAGTCCGGGCCTTGCTTCGCCTCGACGACCTCGACGCCTCGCGCTCGAAGCGCCGTCCACGGATAGCGGTTGGCGGGGTATTCGACGTCGGAGATCACGACGCGATCGCCCTTGACCCAGTTCAGCCCATTGGCGAGGCAGGACAGGCCGGTGACGGTGTTGGGCATGAACGCGATTTCGTGCTTGCCTCGGGCGTTGACGAGCTTGGCCAGTAAGGGCTTGGCTGCGAGGACGTCGTGATACCAGGCGTTGTTTGCGAGATCGCCGACGCCGCCCCGATCGATGCAGTCCCGCAGCGCGTTCGCCACTCGCGTTCCGATCGGCGAACAGCCCGCGTGATTGAGGTAAGTCCTTTCGCCGAGCACCGGGAACTCGGCGGCCGGGTCGATCGTTGATAGAGGGGGCAGACGCATCGGACTTCGAATCGTAGACTACTGAGACATGATGACGCAATCCCATCGCACGAATCGCCCGCTCGCATCGCCGACCCGACGTGGTCCGGCCCGACGACAAATGCGCCGCGTGGTGGCCCGCACTTTTCGGAGCTTCGCCAAATCTGCCGCGCTCGTTGCGTCGATCGTCGCGCTGTCCGGCGATCGTACTTCGATCGCACAAGAACAGCCGGCGATCGAGCCGTCACCG
>JBMYUK010000246.1:2761-4995 GCA_049605275.1 Phycisphaeraceae bacterium | reverse complement strand
CGAACACTTCGGCAAAGCCGCCATCCGCGACGGCCAATGGAAACTCGTCCGAGCCGGCGCAAACAAACCATGGGAACTCTACGACATGCACCGCGACCGCAGCGAAACCAACAACCTCGCCGAAGCGATGCCCGACAAAGTCAAAGCCCTCGCCAACCGATGGCAAACCGAAGCCAATCGCACCCTCATCCTCCCCCGCCCGAGCCGGTAAGACGGATTCCGTTCTGAGTGACTGATTGAAGTAGCCGCGACGCTACGTGTCGCAGGCAAAGCGTGACACACAGATCATGCGTTTCCTGCGATGCGTAGCATCGCGGCTATACTTCGATACCCGTCCAATCGTGAAATTTAAAACGTAATTCGTATAAGACACGCGCGATCGAGTCGGTGTGACTTGAGACAGACCTCGGCAGAACCCGCGCAGCGTGCCCCCAGCGAGCAAGCCGCGGGCTTGAGAAAAACAGAACGGGATCGGCACTACATCTTTTTCATGAGGTCGGGTTTGTTGCGGGTTTCTTGCTCTTCTTCGTCTTCATCGAGTTCCATGATGAGGAGGGTGCCGTCGGATTTGATCTCGGCTTCGTATTCTCGGCCGGCGAGGAGAAACTCGGCTTCGTAGTGGGTTTGGCCGTCTTCGGTTTCGCGTTCGATCTCGGTGATCTCGCCGTCTTTGGCGAGCCAGCGAATGGTGTTTTGCACGGCCGGGGGACACTGGTCGAGGGTGAGTTCCTCTTCGGTTTTGTTGCCTTCGCCGAGGCTGGCGCAGCCGGTGAAGAGGAGCAGGCCGGTCGCGATGAGGAGGGTCTGTTTGTAGCGCATGTTGGTCTAATGGTTTGGGGTGCGGGTTGGTTTAGTCTTGGTTCAGCCGAGTTTGTAGAGGGGTTTGAGTTTTGATTCGAGGTGGCGCATGAGCGGGTCGGCGGTGAGGGGTTTGCCGGTGACGTGCTGGACGAGGTCGGCGGAGCGGTATCGTTTGCCGTGTGCGTGGATGTTGTCGTTGAGCCAATGGCGCAGCGGGGTGAAGTCGCCTTTAGCGAACATGGCGTCGAGGTCGCCGAGTTGTTCGCGGGCGGTCTCGAAGAACTGAGCGCAGTAGAGATTGCCCATGGTGTAGGTCGGGAAGTAGCCGATCGCGCCCATGGACCAGTGGATGTCCTGCATGCAGCCGCGGGTGTCGTCGGGGACGTCGATCTTGAGGTATTCCTTGTACTTGACGTTCCAGGCGTCGGGTAGATCGTCGACGGCGAGGTCGCCTTTCATGAGCAGGCGTTCGATCTCGAAGCGGATCATGATGTGGAGGTTGTAGGTCGCTTCGTCGGCCTCGACGCGGATGAGGCCGGGGGTGACGATGTTCGCGCCGCCGTAGATTTGTTCTTCGGTGAGGTCGGCGGTTGCGTCGCCGAAGAACTCTGCGAGTTTGGGATAGCACCAGGTCCAGAACGCTCGGCTTCTTCCGACCTGATTTTCCCACATACGGCTCTGGGATTCGTGGATGGAGAGGCCGACCGCTGAGCCCATGGGCGTGCCGAGGTGCGCTTCGGGCAGGCCCTGTTCGTAAATACCGTGGCCTGACTCGTGCATGGTCGATCCGAGGGCGTCGTTGACGTTGTCCTCGTGGAAGCGGGTGGTCATGCGGACGTCGTGGCAGTGCGTGCCGGAGCAGAAGGGGTGCGTGGATTCGTCGAGTCGGCCGCGGTCGTAGTCGAAGCCGACGGCGGCGCTGACGAACTTGACGAAGGCCTTTTGCTGTTCGACGGGCAGCTTGATCTCGTTGAAGGCGTTGGTCGGGCCTGCGTCGCTGCCGAGGATGGCTTCGAGCAGCGGGACGAGGCGCTGCCGCAGCGGCGTGAAGACCTCGGCGACGGACGCAGCGGTCATCCCCGCTTCGAAGCTGTCCGCCAGCGCATCCCACGGCTCGCCTCCCCCGGAAGAATCCCAGCCGAAGCACTCGGCCTTACGCTGATTGAGCGCGACGACCTTCGCCAGCCAGGGCTTGAAGTCGGCGTACCGGTTCGCCTTGCGTGCCTCGGCCCAGGCGTGCTTGGCTTGGCTGGTCGTCTGGCTCATCTCGACGACGAGGTCCTCGGGCAGCTTCGTCGCTTTGTCGTAGCCGCGCCGAAGCTCGCGCAGGTTCACCGCGGTCGCGCTCAACGGGTCGGCGGTGAGCGCATCGTCGGCCTCGCACTCGCCGAGCCATTCGCCGCGGCGTGGGTCGACGTTCATCTGATGCGTGA
>JBMYUK010000246.1:0-2751 GCA_049605275.1 Phycisphaeraceae bacterium | reverse complement strand
GTTGGCGGGTGCGGTGCGCCAAACCTTTAGACGGCATGAGCGTTTCCTGATCCCAGCCGAGCAGCGAGCCGGTGGAGCCGAGCAGGTTGGCTTCTTTGGTGTGTTCGATGAGGCGGTCGTAAGCAGTGGTGGTCGCGGTGATCATGGGGCAGTGGTCGTCTTTGCTGAGGGGTGAGCGGTCGTTCTGCGAACCATCGTAGAACAAGCGCACCGAGCGAGCGCAAAAAATAGAACGACCGCGAGGCCGATGCCAGGTCGCGCGAAAAGGCGCGCGTCTCAATCGATTATCGACTCAGTCCGTCTCGACGAATTCCCAGAAGACGACCGGCAAATCTTGCACGCCCCATTGCAAGGCGATCTCGTGCGTCGGGTACAAGAGGTCGAGGCGGTTGCCCCTGATCTTGCCGCCGCGGTCCCAGACCTGGACGGGCTTTTCGTTGTTGTAGCCGGGGACGGTGAGGATCGTGCCGTAGGGGATCTTTCGGTCGGCCGCGACGAGCCGCCCGCCGTTCATCCAGACGCTCTTGCCCGAGGCGGTGATTCCGTCGGCCCACTTGCCGCAGGATCGCTCGTCGGGGCTGTAAGCCGTGGTCTTCATCAACTGCGTCCGCACCGGGCGAATGGGTCGGTAGTCGAAGACCTCGCCGGTCCATGGCTTGCCATCGACCATGATGATCTCGCCCATTCGGTCGAGCTGATAGCGAGGGTCGGTTGGCCGATCGATCGCGGCGGGCGAGGTGCGAGTTACGCCGCGTGCCGTCGCAACCGAAGGCGAGGCGGGCGCAACGGGCGCGACTTCTTCGAAACGCACCGCCGGCGTCCCGATCTCAAACGCCGGTGCAGGACGCTGGCCCAGACTCGGCCGCTGGGTCGATGACACCGTCGCTGCCAACGCGACCGGCTCAGCCTGCCGCTGAAACGCCTCGATACCCGACCACGCCAGCACGACCACGAAACCCCCGCCGCACAGCCCAGCCAGGGCCAGGCGAGAGCGTCGGCTCTTCAGTCGTGTCGTCCATCGTGTCATCGGATCAACCGGATCGTGTCGCGGATCGTAGCGGCCGTCGCAAGCCGTGGAGCCCAAGGACGAGCCTCGCTCATCGAAACCTATCGGGCGAAAATCAAGGCAGTATCATACCCCATCACCCGACGAGGGCCAATAAATCATCCACGCCTCGCCCAAAAACCGCCACCGCTGCCTAAAAACGCGGTTCATGATGCCCGCTCAACGACGACAACGCGCCCCTGCCGATATACTCTCCGCCCCGACGCGAACGACACGCCGGGCACCCCACCGCCCCACCACCTACGAGCCGACACGATGCAAACCACCCTCATCTTCCTCAAGCCCGACGCCGTTCAACGCGGACTCATGGGCAAGATCATCCAGCGATTCGAAGACAAAGGCCTCAGCTTCGTCGGCGTGAAACTCGTCACCGTCTCCGAAGACCTCGCCAAAAAGCACTACGCCGAGCACGCCGAAAAGCCCTTCTTCCCGGGCCTGCTCAAGTTCATCACCTCCAGCCCCGTCCTCGCCTGCGCGATCCAGGGACCCAACGCCGTCACGGTCTGCAGAAACCTCATCGGCGCCACCAACGGCCAAAAGGCCGACCCCGGCACCATCCGCGGCGACCTAGGCATGTCCGGCGCCAACAACCTCGTCCACGGCAGCGACTCCCCCGAATCCGCCCAACGCGAACTCGCCCTCTGGTTCACCGACAACGAACTCGTCGCCATGAACAAAACCGCCAACCAGTGGATCTACGACCCGTCCGACCTGGACTGATCCAAACCCCCACAAGTCACCGCGCAACAAATAACCCCGCCATCGAGCGGGGTTTTTCGCGTCTCAGAGCCGGCTTAACGCCATTCTGACATTCTGCAAACATTCTTCCTTTCATCAGAAGCCGAATGACCGCGCGCACAATCGCCACGCCCGCTCTCACACGCGCATCCCCACCCCCGCCTCACCCCCGCGCCCTCGGCTTGCCCGCTTCGGCACACCCCCGAGGCCGCCCCTTGGCAAAACGACCGGCCCACCGACCCCAATACACACTCCGCCCCCATCTACTCGGCACAACACGCTCAAGAACAGACACCTCATCACTCAAAACCCAAAACACAGGTTCGCGCGCGCACCCCATCACGCCCCCGCCACCCCGCAACGCCCGCAAGGCTTGCCCGGCACTCCCCGCCCATCGAACCGCCCTCTTTTGTGCACGGCGTGAGCGACAACATCCCGTCACCCTGCGACTAACCCTTTCCGGCTATTTCCACGCCGATCGCAATAAAAACAGAAAGAATCCGCCTCGCCATGCACAAACTTAGTGAGCGACCATTTCATCCGTCCGCTCGCTCTCTTTGCAGATATGGCCCATCGCTCGAACGAATCCGACGCCCGCGCCCGCCTCGCGGAACTCTGGCACGCCAGCCAGCCGACGGTGAGCGCGTACCTCTTCGCGTCGGTGCCGAATCATCACGACGCTGAAGATTTGCTGGGACAGGTCGCCGTGGCGGTCGCCCGCGATTTCGATCAGTACGACGATGCGCAGCCGTTTGTCCGCTGGGCGATCGGCATCGCGCGCCACCGCGTGCTCAACCACCGCCGGCAGTACGCCATGAACAAAGTCGTCTTCTCGCAGGAGACGATCGAAGCGCTCGCCAACGCCGTTCCCGTCGAGCCCGCGCGTCAAAGCGATTTCAAGGCCGCGCTCAAGGCCTGCATCGAGCAGTTGCAGAACCAGGCCCGCA
>JBMYUK010000245.1:0-5001 GCA_049605275.1 Phycisphaeraceae bacterium | reverse complement strand
CGCGGCCTACGAAGAAAAGCTCGCCGGGATCGCCGGCGACTACCGCGCTTACTACACCCGCCAGCGCGTGCTATTGTTCGGCGCGGTCCTCGCGGCGATGTTCCTGAGCATGTTCGCGTCGGTGCAGGAGATCGTGAAAGAGCTTCCGATCTACTTCCACGAGCGATTCGTCAAGCTGCAACTCGCGCCGTATCTCCTGAGTAAGGTCATCCCGCTGGCGGTGCTGGGCGCGGCGCAGTCGCTGCTCTTACTCGGCACGATCCACCTGTTCTCGGATGTCGACGCGGGGTCGATCGTCTTCCAGTTCCCGGTCGTGTTCATGATGGCGTTCGTCGGGACGCTGTTGGGGCTGGTGATCTCGGCGGGCGTGCCGGGCAGCAAGGAGAGCGCGAACATCGCGGTGCTCCTGATGATCGCCGTGGTGATCCCGCAGATTCTTTTTTCCGGCGGGCTCGGGCCGCTCGACGGCTTCGCGGAGTTCCTCGGGCAGTACCTGGTCGCCTGCTACTGGGGGCTCGAAGCGCTGACGAGCATGATCGGCCGGGAGGCGCCGGACGCCGAGGAATTCGCCGCCTTCGAGGGCATGGGGGACCTGATCGGCACGCGCTACTGGTCCAGCCTGCTCGTGCTCTTCGGCCACGCGGTGCTGCTCGGCTTGCTTCTCGTCTCGTTTATGCTTAAAAAGGATGGCCCGGAGGCCATTCGAAAACTGCGCACCGGGATGAAACAGATCGCCGAGAAGGCCGGATTAGGTTAAGCCTGCTTTCGCACCGTACCGGAACACCCCACCGAACTTCCTTACCAGGAGACACCCCAATGACTCGCTCACCGTTGAACTTCTTCGCCACGCCCCGCACCGGCCTGATGCTGCTGCTCTGCGTCGCCTTCGTCTGCGCCGGCTGCAAGACCGAAACCGTCGTCAAACGAACATGGTCCGCCCAGAAATCATGGGACGTCGTCGAAGAGGGCGAGGGCGTGAGCGTCACGGATTTCCTCGGCGACGCCAACGACCGCAACCGCCGAGAGCGCGCCCGCGTCGAGTTCGAGCGCGAAGCCGAGTCCGCCGCCAACCGAAGCCTCCCGCCCGGCGGCCTCGAGAAACTGCTCACCGACATCAAAGACCCCTTCGCCAAGACCGTCGCCAGCGCGACGCCCGGCCTCGTCGACGGCGCCTCGGGCATCATCGTCCTCGGCGACTTCAACGGCCCGGACAACAGACCCCTCGCCACCGGCGCGTCGGGCAAGGTCGACAAGGCCAAGTTCATCAACCGACTCCAACTCTCCGACGGCGTTCAGGGACAGTGGTACGTCATGGCCATGACCATCGACGAGATCCGTCGCACGCTCAAAGACGCCAACGCCGTGCCCGGCGAAGCGGTCAAACTCGGCCAGTACGAGTTCATCTACAACCCCGCCAACATCTATCAGATGCAACTCGCCGTGTCCTCCAAGCCCTTCCCCCCGCAACGAAAGATCATCTTCACCGGCATCGCCCAACTCATCCACGTTCAGAGCGGCACCACCGTTCAGGGACAGGGCGACGCCACCGCGACCTACTACTACCAGCCATTCCTCAAAGACTGGCTCATCGAGTCCGAAGAAATGCGACGACGTAACGCTGAGAAGCAGATCGACGGCTTCGGCGCAACCCCCGACAAGGACGGCAACTACCCCCGCGGCCACGAGCCCGAGCCCGAGGGCGAAAGCAGCCTCTTCTAAACATCCGCACCCAACCCGAGCCGTGCCCGCCAACGCGGACGCGGCTTTTTTCTTGAGCAACCTGAAATCCTTCGCCCCAAACCGGGATCACTCTGGCATGAACACCCACGCCCCCCTTACCGTCCGGACCCTCGCCTTCCTGCTCGCCATCGCCGCGGCCGTCCTCTGCTCGCCGAGCGACGCCAACGCGATTCCCAACCAAGGCAACTCCGGCGGACTCAAGATCCCCGCCGACCCCGACCGCGCCGCCATGAAGCGCGGCCGCGACACCGCCATGGATTACGTCGACGACTACGGCGACCTGAGCATCTCCGTTATCGCCGTCGAAACCGCACGCGGGCGAAACGGCGACCTCATCGAGGCCATCAACGCCGAGATCACCCAGCAGTTCAGAAAGTACACCGCCAACGAGATCGACATCATCCGGCCCGAGTTCGGTGTCGAGCGCGTCGAACGCATCCTCGCCCGGCAGAACGACGACCAATCGATCGAAGGCGGACAGCGAGGCCCCCAGCAAAAAGTCCAGGACCCCATCCTCCGCGAGATGGTGCAGATGTCCAGCGCGCCGTACCTGCTCGCCTTCTTCGTCGGCCCCGACCGCTCGGGCGTCAAAGACGCGGGCATCGTCACGATCCGTTTCATCGAAGTCGCCACCGGACGAGAAATCTTCCAGATCTCCGATCAATTCTGGCAGGACAAGCGACGCACCGGCGTGCCCCTCGGCATCTGGGTGCAGCACTCGGTCACCTACTGGATGAACGAGATCTTCGACGAAGACGAGATCAACTTCCCCGGCGCGTTCCGACGCTTCCGAGCCCCCATCGAGTTCGTCGGCGACGTCCCCGACAACGCCTGGCTCCGCGACACCATCTCCGAAGCCACCGGCATCAATAAGAACAAGCTCAACCCCCGACGCATGCGGGCCAACGGCCTGGACAAGGTCTCGCTGACCCTCCGACTCGACGCGCCCCCGCACATCATCATGGACGAGATGATGGCGAACCTCCAGGAAGCCTTCGCGAAAAAAGACCTCGACGCCCGACCCCTCAGCCAGGACGGCGGCAGCATCATCTTCGCCGTCAGCGCCGTCCCCATGTGGTACGCCATCAGCGATAAGAAAGACAACCTCATCAAAGACGAGTTCAAGAAGGCCTACCAGGGCATCGGCTCGCCCAACATCGCCGTCCTCACCTACGCCTCCAACCGCGTCAACTGGGCGCACTGGGGCGGCGGTAACTCGGCCGCCATCGGCACCGCCAGCGAAGGCATCCTCGCCGAGCTCAACGCCTCGATCGTCGGCGTCGGCACGATCGACCAGAACTTCGCCGACATCCGAAGCGCCGCGGTCAACGGGCGATTCGGAAAAGCCGTCCGCGACGCCATGCCCGACAACCTCCGCGAACGCACCGACTGGGTCCTCATGATCGAAGTCGTCCCCGCCTACCGCGACCGCCAAGGCTACAAGTCCACCGCCACCGCGCGGCTCATCGACCTCCAGCAGGACCGCGTCGTCGGCGCCGCCATCTTCCCCGCAGACAACTCCGTCGTCCCCGCCGGAGAAGCCCGACTAGAACCGCTCACCCACGCCGCCCGCTACCTCACCGGCTCGGTCGCACGCACCCTCATGATGCGACTCAAGAGCGGCGCGCCCGAAAAGGTCCTCGACGTCATCATCGACAACGCACCCAACTTCGAGTTCGTCAACCGAGTCGAGAACATCATCCGAAGCCGAGACCAGATCACCGACACCAAGCTGCCCTCCTTCACCAAGGCCGGCGCACGTTACGCCTTCGAAGCCAAGTACACCGGCGACGGCCGAGACATGCTCGAACGACTCCGCGCCGACCTCTCGACCCTCCCCCTCGAGATCAAACAGCTCGACAGCGGGCAGATCACCGTCGGCTACACCGGCGAAGACGCCCCGTAAAACCGACCCGCTCTCTTCGATCGCTCCTCACCTGCATAAGCCGCCCGGCCTTCCCTCCCAAGAAGGAAAGCTCCGCGGAACGTGCAGGGCGCGAGCGCCGCGACCCAAAGCATCCGGCTCCGCCTCCAACCGCCGCGCACAACACCCAAGAGCCCTCGCCATGCACAATCAATTCATACGACGCTCGACCCATTGCCTACTCGCCGCGGCCTTCGCCCTCGGCCTCGCCGCCTGCACCGATCAACAACCCGCCGCCGAAACCCCCGACCAGGACACCGGCGACAACGCCGCCATGACCATGCGAGACGGCGACGCGCCCGTCCCCCCAACCGCGGCCGACTCCGCCGATCGCGCCTCGTCGAACACGCCCGACCCCGCCTCGCGCGCCGCGAGCGAGGCACCCGAGCCCGCCGATCCCCCCGAATCCAACGACCCGCCCCCGACTCTCAGCGACAACACCCGAAAGCTCATCGCCAAAGTCATCAGCCAGACCCAACGCGGCTCCCGCGGCATCGACAGCCTCATCCAGGGCCTCGCCGGCCTACCCGACGACCGGCTCCACGAATACGGCACGATGCTCTACGAACAACGCCTCGAACAAGGCGGACTCATCACCGAAGGGCCTTACGCACAACGCGCCGAACAACTCGCCAAGCCCGTCCTCGAACTCGGCACCCGCGACTTCGACTACACCATCAGCGTCGTCGAGTCCGACGTCATCAACGCCTTCGCCACCGCCGGCGGCTACATCTACCTCCACACCGCGCTCATGGACGCCCTCACCGACCAACAACTCACCTTCGTCATCGGCCACGAGGTCGCCCACGTCGAACTCCAACACACCGACAGCGTCTTCACCTACGCCGACCGCCTCGGCCTGCTCGCCGGAGACGACGCCGCGTGGGTCGCCGCCGCGCTCCTCAGCCAGCACATCGGCGTCGGCTACTCCGAAGACCAGGAATTCGAAGCCGACGCCTGGGGCCTGCAGAAAACCCTCCCCCTCGGCGTCACCGCGAAAGACGCCATCCAAACCTTCGAACTGCTCGCAAAAACCTCCGGCGAATCCCTCGAAAAACCCCAGGAATCCGAAACCGTCCTCGACGAACTCGCCCGCCAACGCGACCAACACTACAAAACCCATCCCCCCTCCCGCGACCGCATCCAACAAATCAAAAACCTCAGCAACCCGTAAACCAACCGGGCCCGAGGCGTCCCAGAATCAGAAACAGGGATACAGTTGAAATCGGCACAGTCCCCGATGTCAAAGCGGCATCCCACATCATCCGCGCGACGAAGCCGCCGGGCTACGCCCGGGCGGAGGAAATAAAGGGTCGGGAGTTGTTTTCAGTCCTCAA
>JBMYUK010000244.1:0-5025 GCA_049605275.1 Phycisphaeraceae bacterium | reverse complement strand
AATCGTGATTCGTCTTAGGCCTGCGGCCTATCGACAGGTAAGAATGGCTGTCCCCCTGATCCTTTGGCGATAGCGATCGATGCCAGAAAAAACGCAAGATGCTCTATCGTTGGGGATTGATCCAATCGCGAAGTTTCAAAACGTGATTGGTATTACTCTGCGGGTGCGGCCGTTGCAGGCGCGTCGCCGAGTTCGGCGAGGAGGTTGTCGAAAATGTCCATCTGCTCGTTGGCGACTTGCCCGGCCTTGGTTTCGGGGTCGAGGCCGGCGAGTTGACTCTGCGGCGCGGCGGCGTCGGCGGCGAGTTCGGAACCGCTGGCGGCGGCGTTGTCGATGCGGGTCTGCATCTCGGCGGCCCGCGCGGTGAGGGTGCTGTGCAGATCGCCGCCGAGGATCTCGGGGCCGACGGACGCGATCGAGTTCAGCGTGGTGAGGTAGGACTTGGCCGCGAGGCTTTGCTGGTGCAGGACGCGAGCGTGGAGGATGTAAACGCCCATCAGGTCGAGCGCGTTGTTGTTGCCCGAGCCTTGGATCGCGGTCTCGGCTTCTTCCAAGCTGGCGATCGCGGCGTCCATGCGAGCGAATCCGGCGGCCTGGATCAGCGCGTCTTGCTCGGCGAACGACGCGGCGAAGTCGGCGAGGACCGACTGACGGTCCTTCTCGATCTCGGCGAGCTTGTCGGCGACCAGACGCTGCTCGATCTTGACCTGCTCGATCTTCATCTCGAGTTGGCCGATGACGCCGATCGCGTCGTTCACGCGGGCGTTGAGGGCGTTGAAGAGATTGGTGCGTTCGTCGGCGTCGACCGCGCCGGCGTTGACGTACTCGCTGAGCGCGAGCAGGAAGGCGGCCGCTTTCTGGGCGTCGCCGCCGGGCGCGGCTTTCGCGTCGGTCAGTTCGCCGGCGAGGACGGTGTAGGTGTCGCTGCTGGTGGAGACGTTGACCGCGTCGGCGGCGGCGCGGAGCATCGCGTCGAGTTGTGCGAGCAGGTCCGAAGGCGAGCCGGTGCCGGACAGACGCTCGGCTTTTAGTTGTCCGAGCCGGGCGGTCTGCTCGTTGATCCACGCGTCGAGTTCGAGCGACTCGGCCTCGGCTTGTGCGATCTGCGAGACGCGGGCGGCGGCGGTCGCCTGGTCCATCTTGTCGAACTTGGTGCCGCCTTGCGAACTGCGGGCTTCGTTGCTGAGCTTGAGTTCGAGGGCTTCGTACTCGGCGACCTGTGCGCGGAGCGATTCGATCTTTTCGTTGATGTCGGCAACGGCCTTGCCGGCGGTCTCGGCGGCGGACGCGGCGGACGCGGACTCGGCCTTGAGTTGGTTCGTGCCGACGATCGAGACCGAGCCGTCGCGCAGGCCCTCTTCGATCACCCGGATCGTCTCCGAGCGGTCGCCGGAGACCGCGTCGTCGAGCAGTTCGATCTCGCGGAGGACGCCGATGTTGCTGCGCAGCCCGACGATCTCGCCGGCCCCGCGTTGGAAGGCGTAGTCGGCGGCGTCGATGAGGTAAGCGGCCTCGTCGATGCGGATCGATCCGATGATGGCGTTGGCGGACTGTTTTTGGAGCGGCGTACCCTTGCTCTCGATTTCTTTGGCCAGCGGCAGGAGCGTGAGCGCCTGGTCGATATAGGCCGCTTCGAAGGTGGGCGAGCCGGGGACGGTCACGCCGTCGACCTCGGCGCCGAGCGTGTAGGTGAGTTGGTTGCCTTCGCTGGGGACGTCGGCGTACTCGAGTTGGTCGAGCTTGGCGAGGAGTTCTTCGAGTTGTTCGGAGACTTGTTTCTCGGCGGACTTGTCGCCGCATCCGGTCAGGCCGGTCGCGACGAGGCAGGTCAAGAGGCTGGCGGTCAGGGGTTTACGCACGGGCTGGTTCCTTGTGGCCTCGGGGCTTGGCCGAGTGTCGATGCGAGAGCGGTCTTGGATCGTGGATCGCGGGTGCGCGGATCGCGGGTTCGGGGTCGATTAATCCTGTCGGGCGTTTTGCTCGGCCTTCTTGCCGGGCAGCGTGTACTCGATGCCGTAGTCCGAGCCCTGATTGGCTTGGAAGAGCGACTTGATCCAGTCGACGTGTTCGGCGAATCGTTCGTCGTCGGTGTCTTTGAACTTCGGCTCCCAGCCGGGCACGTCGGGCGCAGGGAACTTAGCCGACTCGCGCGGCAGCGCCCACTGCAAGAGCAGCGACTCCTGTGGCGCGTTGCGGTCGATCATCGCGGCGCCGTCGAGGGTGGTCTGGGTCAGGATGTAGAAGTTGGTGAGTTCGACCCGCTCGCCGTCGCGGTCGCGCGGGAAGAGATAGAGCCCGGGGACTTGCCCCTTGCCGAAGGTCGGCTGGAAGTAGCCGAGGATGTATCGGCGGTGGATCGTGCTCCACGCGCGGAGCGAGTCGATCTGGCTCTTGATCCGGACGTGCTGGTAGTACTCGCGGGCCTTGAGTTGGAACATGAGGCGAAGCTGCTCGTGCCCGTCGGCGCGGAGCCAATCGGACTGCTCTTTTCGGCCGCGAGGGACGCGGTCGTCGGATTGATAGTCGCTGAGGAAGTCGCGGAGCTTGTCGTTCGGGATGGTGATGCGCGGGGCGGGACGGGTGTCCAGATCGACCTCGTAGACTTTGATAAGTTCGACCTGATCGTCGTTGAGCATCGGCGGCTGGCGCTCGCGGTTCTGTGCCTCGGCGAAGCTGGCAGCGGTCACGAGGCCCAGCGTCGCGATCGCCAAAACGCAGCGGCGGGCCCAACGTGTTGTGAGGTTTGCTGTCATGTGCGTCACTCCTATGACGGGTTGAGCGGGCTGGCCCCGCCGGTCGCTCGCAAACCCTTGCCAGAGGCGATCTTCCAGCGACGCATTATACGGGAACCGAGACGGGCGCGTAACCCGCCAAACACGAAAAAGACGCTCGACCGAGGCCCATGCGTACAGCCGCGCGCCCCCCCGACACGGCCGCGCGATCAGTCGTCGTCCCCGACCAGGTCCTCGGCCAGCGCGATCAAGCGCTCCAGCCGCACCGGCTTGAGCAGGTACCCGTCCACGCCGAGCGCCTCGGCATAGACCTGGTGCCGCTTGCCCTCGTTGGCCGTGACCATCACGACCTTCGGGCAGTTCTCAAACTGCTTGATCTTTTCCAGTACCAGAAAGCCCGACCGCTTGGGCAGCATCATGTCCAGGATGACCAGGTCCGGCGGGTCCGACTCGATGATGCGAACGGCGCTATTGCCGTCGCCGCAGTATTGGGTCAACGCGCCCTCGGCCTGCAGCGCGTGATCGATCGCCGTGCGGATCTCCGGGTCGTCGTCAACGATCAGCACTTTCGCGTTGTTAAGTCGCAGGTCTTCGGCCTGTTCGGTCATAGGTGGGTCTTTCGTGAGGTGAGTCCGTCGAGGTCATCGGCCGGGCGACACGAGCTGCCCAACCGCATCGTATTGTCGCCCTGCCCTATCGATTGGTCAAGCATCCAAGTGGATTACTTCACCGGCTCGATCGGCATCTCGACCTGACGCATCAATTCGTCCGTCATCCAGGGCAGCGACTCGAGGTTGCGCCGAAGCACGCGCGACATCGGCTTGTCGCTCACCTCGTGACGCGGTCGGCTCTTCCAACGCCGATGCATCCACCAGTATTGCTCGGGCTTGCGACGCACCGCGATCTCGATCGCCCGAGTGTATCGCGCGGTGATGTAGAAAAGCGGGTCTCGCTCGTTCGCCCAGTCCTCGGGCCCGAACACGTCGGTCGAGCCGACCTCGTAATCGAAGCGCGTGCCCCGCCGATGTGCGTAGCCGCAGACGACCGTCGCGTCGTACCGCTTGGCCAACAGCGCGACCGACTTATACGCGCTCGCCAGTCGATTCATAAAAGGCACGAACATGCCCTTGGGACCGGCGTTCTGATCCGCGACGAACGCCAACGCCTCGCGCCGCTGCAAGCAGCCGATCATCTCATCCGTCGCGTCCCACTTCGTAATCACGCCCATCCCCTTGCGTTCGCGGATGCCCAGCAGCCAGTCGTACACCAACTTGTTATCCAGCGGCCTCGCCAACGCCTTGAGCCGGTGACCCATCGTCGACATCGCGTACCCGAGGATCTCGAAGTTGCCCAAGTGCCCGGTTACGAGGATCACCGGCCGGTCCGAGTTCATCGCCCGGATCGCCTTGCCCAATTGACTCGTCTCCAGCCGCGCCGCCCAGTTGTTCTCGTGGATCAGCCGCGGGGTGTGCAGCGTCTCGACGACGAAACGAATCAGGTGCTGCATCGATGCCTCGGCCGTCGCGTCCACCCGCTTCGCCGACCAATGCGGAAAGCACCGGCTGATGTTCGCGACCGCCCGACGATGATGCCGCTTGTCCAGCCGATGCACGATCGAGCCCACCACTCCCGCCGTCCGCAGGTTCCAATCCACGTCGATCGACGTCAATGCCATCGCCGCGGTGCGGGCCGCGAGGTACTGAGTCCACTCCATCACCGGGCCGGGCTTCGCCAAAGAATCGCTCCATCGAGGTACTGATTCAGAGTGTAATCGCCCCCGGCCGCGCGGTGTTGCTCGACCACGCAGCGACGGATACAATATGCGGCTCGCCAGACAACACCGCCACGCCCCCCAGCCGGAAACCATACCCATGATCGAAGCACTCAAAGACGACCGCGTCATCAACGAACTCGGCGGCCGCTTCAAGTTCACCGCCCTCGTTCAGCACCGCGTCCGCCAACTCATGGAAGACGCCCGCCCCCTCGTCGAACGCGACGGCCGGAGCAACTTCGAAGTCGCCGTCCAGGAAATCGTCGAGGGCAAGATCACCCTCGAACTCGCCGAAAACATGGAAGACGACGCCTAAATCCCATCTCCATTTGACCGATCTTATGAGCCCCCGCCGCCAGGTGGGGGTTTTTTGTTGGTCTTGCGCGTAGCCATGGGTAAGTCTCATTGTGTAAGTAATACGGATACCGTTTTCAGTTTTCCCAACGCAACAGCCGCGAGCTACGCGTCGCAGGCAGAGTATGACACGTTGATCGCGACTTTCCTGCGATGCGTAGAATCGCG
>JBMYUK010000243.1:0-5025 GCA_049605275.1 Phycisphaeraceae bacterium | reverse complement strand
GTGTTGTACAAGATCACGCGCGAGCGTTACCCCGACGAAATCCTTCCTTACAAGGAGTTTTTCCTCAATGCGGACCCGAGCCGGTTCGGACCTGAGTTGAAGAAAGCCATCACGCCGATCATCACCGACGAGTTGATCCCGGCCTTCGTCGGCAAGAACAAGCGTGCCCTCGACAAACTCGCGGCGATGGACGAGCAGTCGTCGCGGCCCGGCGGTTCGCGCGACGCGATCGACGAGTTGGTCGGCCTGCACGAGCGAGCGGGCCGAGATGAATTCAGCTGGCAGATTTTCGCCGACCTGCGTAACGCCGAGTGGGACTACCACGCCTTCGATCCGATCGCTTCGGAGCGAGTGCCCTTCGACCAGATCATCACGCGCTATCGAGCCGTCACGCTGCCCGACGGCATGGCCGACTGGTACGCGAAAGACTTCGAGCCGAGCCAAGCCGGCTGGAAGACCGGCAAGAGTCCGTTTGGCAATTACGACGGCAAGATCCCGACCGGCCCGATGCCCAAGTGTTTTGCGCACTGCGACGGGCGTCACGGACCTAAGGGCTGTTTCTCCGCGACGCCGGTCAACACGCTCTGGGAGAACGAAGTCCTGCTCATGCGCGGGACCTTCGATCTGCCCGCGATCGAGCCCGGGCATCGCTACCGCATGCGTATCAACTCCGGCGATCACGTCGGCACCGGCGGCGGCTACATCGTCTACATCAACGGTAAACCGCTCGTCGAAAAAGACCAGGGCAACGGGCGAGGCTCGGGCGACCAACCCGTCGGCGGCTTCATCACCACCGCGTTCTTCGACGACTTCGACGGCGGCGAGGTTACGATCGCCGTGAAATCCTTCATGCGCTACAACGCCAAGTACAAAGCCAAGCCGACCAGCAAGACCCCGCAAAACAAGATCAGCCTGCACTTCGAATCGCAGAAGCTCCCGCCGATGGGCGACGACCTGGTCAAGCGCTCGGCCGCACTCGTGCCGATGATGTCCTCTGATTGGCAAGTCAGGCAAGACCCGGACGATCCCTCGATCGATGTCGAAGAAGACCTGTTCCGCTGGGACGGCAAGCACGTCGAGAGCCCGCTGATCCTCGGGAACTGGACGCTGGTCGCGGAAGTGCCCGAGGTCGCCGCGTTCGACCCCGAGAAGCGGCAGAACCCGCGGCGACCGCCCTTCGACGCCATCGCCTTCAAGCCCGGCGGCGAAACCGTCGCGACCGGTGAGCCGGCGTATCTCTGGTCCGGCAACACGCTCATGAACCTCACGCGGTACGAAGCGTTGCAGATGCGGCTCGAGTCGATCGCGGGCACCGAGTACCTCTTCGTCGAGCGAGGCGGATTCAACCGCCGACACCGACCCGGCTGGAAGACGAACTGGTTCGTGCTGACGCGTCAGCCCTGACCGAGTCTCGCGTTATAACCGCTGTGATCCGGACGAACCGATCGCGCCACGATGCGCGGTCGGTTTTTTCGTCTGCGTGATCATTATGGGACGTCGATCGATCGATATACAAGGCAACGGCTTAGATTCAGGCCGTATGGAGAGCCCCTATGATCGCATCGAAACGACATCAACAATCGCTGTCACGAGTCGCCGCCGGCTTGCTGCTGACCGTCGGTCTGACCGGCTGCTCGGCGTTTCAAGAGAGCCACGTGCTCGAGCCCGAACCCGCGGTCTCGCCGCAGGCGCTGGCTACGGCCGACGGATTCGTCGCCGCGCCGTTCAGCCTCGTCGCCGCCGACTCGGTCGGGTTCGCGACCTTCGGCCAGGAGATCGCGCACTGGGACGATCTACAACGCGACGAGCAACTCGCCGCGAAGCGATGAGATAAGCGTCTCGCTGAGACGTCGTCGCATCAGGAACTCTCGCCGACCGCTTCGGTCGAAGCCGGTGCGAGCGACAGCGTGCCGGCGGCTTCGAGCGTCTCTTTCATCTGTTCGAAGGACAACTCGCCGGGACGAGCGCGGTTGACGATCGTCTGTTCGCTGTTCTCTTTTTCCAGCGCGTTGAGGCCCATGTTCTGCGTCAGTTCGCTGAGGGCGTGTAGCGCGCCGAGATCGTCGAGCAGCGCCGCGTTCTGCTGCTGCAGGTATTCGCCGAAGGCTTGGGCGTCGAAGCCCTGGTCGTCGCGCGACTGCGCGAAGGCCTGGTACGCGGTGTTGACCGCTTCGCGGATCTGGGCCTGGCGCTCGGTCGGTGACACGCCTTCGATGGCGAGGCGTTGGCGATAGACGGTTAATGCTTCGCGGACGACGTCGGCGTCGAGCCGGGTGTTGGCGATGACCAGCGAGCCGTCGGGGTTCGGTGCGCCGTTGGTGCGGGCGCGGAGGTCATCGTAGAGCGCTCGGGCCTGAACCTTCTCGACGCGCTCCTCGGGCAGGGGCGAGCGGGCCGCGATGCCCAGTTGATCGCGGAGGATCGAGAGGTCGGCCTCGGTGAGGTTGACCGTTTCGCCGATCGCGGGGAGGCGTGCGACGCTGTCGGCCGAGCTGAGGTCGAACTCGCCGGCGGGGGTGTTCGGGTCGACGGGCGGCGCGGGGGGCGGACCGGGGGGCGGGTTGACCGGCCCGGTGAAGAAGACGAAGAGGGTCGCGATGTCGTCGTTGTCGACGTCGCCGTCGCCGTCGGTGTCGCCGTCTTGCTGCGTCTTGCCGCCGGTGCCGGGGGGCAGCGGTCCGGTGAAGTTGGCGAAGGCGGTTCTGACGTCGTCGTTGTCGATGTCGCCGTCGCCGTCGGTGTCGATCTGTTCGAGGGTGACGGGCGGGGTGAAGTCAGCTTCGGAGGCGACGTCCTGTTCGAGCGCGAGGGAGAAGAGGTCGCCGGAGACGAGGGAGATCTCGTTCGCGTCGATCGTGCCGTCCTGCGTGATCTCGCCGGGCGTTTGATTCGGCGTGGCGTCGACCTGGAGCATGATGCCGCCGCGGGGGCTGCCGATGAGCACCTGATCGCCGGAGGCGAGGACGGCGGTACCGTCGGGTACGGAGATCGTGCCGGTGTTGGTGACGCTGCGTCCGATGAGCGCGGCGAGGAGGTCGGCGCGGATCTTGCCGCGCTGGGTGATGTCGCCGGTCACGGAGGTGAACCGGTCTTCGCCGGCGAGGAAGTCGCTATCGGAGAGCGAGCCAGCGGCGGCGTAGATCGCGGCGGCATCGACGACCGAGTTGGGCCCGAACTGCACGCCGGCGGGGTTGACGAAGTAGACGACGCCGTTGGCGGTGATGGTTCCGTTGATTTGGCTGGGCGTCGCGCTGTTGATGCGGTTGAGCACGCGGGCCGCGGCGTCGGGCTGAATGAAGTTGACCGACTGCCCGGCTGCGACGTCGAAGCGGGCGTAGTCGATGATCGCGTTATTGGGCGCGGTGATGTTCGTCACGCCGGCCGAGGGGCTGTCGAACGCGACGCCGTCGGTCGCGGCGGTCGGCTGAACCTCGGCGAAAGCTGCGCTTGCGGCGAGCATCATCGCGGCGCCGAGCATCAGTCGGGTGGTCGTCCTGGTCTTTATCATCGCAAGCCTCCAAAATCGAACGGTTTTCTCTTTAACAAGCATAGCCCATGAATCGCATTTGGCCTACAAGTTTTGCAGGCACGATTGTCGTTTTCAATACAGCAGGGTCAGCACAAAGTGGAACTGGCTGTCGCCGGCGTCGGTTCGGCCGGCGTCTTCTAACGCAAAGCCCCACTCCGCGCGGACGCTGACGTTGTTCTTCACCGAGAGCTCGAAGCCCAGGCCGGCGCTAGCGAGGTTCTCGTCGGTCTCGAAGGCGAGTTCGTCGGTAACGTCGATGAACGCGTAATCGACGAACGCCTTGAGGACAAAGTCCCAGTCCGGCCGGCCGTAGACGGACTCGGGGACGTAGCGGAACGGGCGATCGAACAACGGGGTCTGCGTCGGCGCCTGGGGCCCGAAGATTCGGGGCAGGTGGAAGCGATACTCGGCGGAGAGGATGATCGAGCTGTCGCCGGCGACCTCGGCCTGCTCGTAACCGCGGACGGTGTAGAGCCCGCCGGCCACCGCCTGAAACGTCGGGATGAGCCGGTCGTCGGCGATCGCCCACTGCCCGCGCATCCCCAAAGCGATCTCGTGGGCGAGGGTCGACGTCGAGGGGTCGGCGATGTTTTCCCACGCCGCGCGATTCAAAAGCGGCTCGAGAAAGAACGAGTGCGTCAGCGCGTACTGCATGACGAGGAACTGGGTGTCGGGCGCGGTGCGGCCGAGGGTGTTGAAGTCGTTGGCGTTACCCTGGTTGAGGTTGCCACGGAACTTGACGACGCCGCGGGTCTGGGCGAGATCGGTGATGCGTTCGAGTTCGACGCCGAGCGACCCCATGAGCAGGTTGGCCTCGCCCTCGAGCGTGGCGGCGGGGTTGTTGGCGGAGGTGTAGTAGTACTCGAGCCCGCCGACGGCGTCGAGGAACAGCGCGTCCTGTTGAAAGAAGTTGAAGGCGAGCGACGCGCCGACGGCCGTATCTTCGCCGGTGAAGGCGAGGGGCGAGCCGACCTGGTCCGCGGTGAAGTTCGAGTAGAGGCCGTTGAGTCTCAGCTGCCAGTATTCGTCGAGGGGTCGTCGGTAGTTGAGCGTGACGACGTGGCTGTCGTCGAAGCCCGAGGTGATGTAGTCGATGCTGAGGATGTCGTCGTTGTTGGTGACCTGATTGTGGACGAAGCCGAATCGCTCGCGCCACTCGCCGGTCGATTCGGTGCCGGTGTTCGAGAGCTGGAAGTAGGTGTACCAGGGCTTGTTCTCTGCGACGAGGTAGTCGAGGGAGACCTCGCCGGCGTTGACGCCGGGGGAGATGGCGGCATCGACGCGTCGGCCGGGGTGTCGGTTGAGGCGATAGAGAAAGTCGTCCAGTGCGCCGCGTTGGATCAGCGAGCCGGCGCGCGGTTCGTCGCCGGCCTGGAGCGGCCGGACACGGGGACGGTCCGCCTCGCCGGCGAGGTCATGACGGGTGACGACCGCTTCGTGGCCCCGGAGCGTCGACCGGTGGGCATGGTCTTCCAGGACGGCGCCCTGTTCCCGCA
>JBMYUK010000242.1:0-5040 GCA_049605275.1 Phycisphaeraceae bacterium | reverse complement strand
CGTGCGTCCGCGCGTCTACCAATCCGTTAATCCGTGAGCCCCGGTAGGTTCAGCCCGCCTGCCGCTTCGCCGAGCGAATCTTTCAGCAGCTCCTGCACCTGCACCACCGCGGCGTTCATCGCCGAGGCAATCAGCTCCTCGACCATCGCCCGGTCCGCGTCCGTGCCCACCCCCGCGAGCACCGACACCATCGCGGGGTCAACTTGAACAGAAACGACCTCGAACTTGCCGTTCATCGTGACACGCACCGCGCCCGCACCCGCCTCGGCCGTGACCGACTTCTCTGCGAGTTCGGCCTGAACCCGTTCCATCTTCTCCTGAAGGTTGCCGAGGTTGCCCATCAGCCCGGCGAGCTGCTTCATATTTTTAAACTGATCGAACATCGCGTCCTTTCTTAGTCTTGCTTGTCTTGATCCGTGTCGTCTCGCTCGGGTCTCGCGTCCAGCAGCACCGCCTCGGGGAACACGTCGAACACGTCTTTGACCAGTGGCAGGTCGAGCGCCTTGCGCCGCTGGCCCGATCCGGACCCCGACGCACGATCCGCGTTTGCTTCGGGCCCGGCGTTCGTCGAGCCGACATCGACGAGTTCGATGCGAAAGCGTTTCGACGTCAGTTTGGTGAGCTCGGCCGCGAGGCGATCGCGCTGCCGCGCATTCGCGAAGCCCGCGATGTCGCGATGCCCCTTGCGTGGTCGGACCTTGCACAACCCCGCCGACGCGTCTAACTCGGCGAGCTCGAGCTTGTCCACCCACGCAAACGCGGATATCGGCTCGATCTGCTGCATCAGCTTCGCCCACACCTCGGCCGGGCTGCCGAGATCGATCGCCTGCTCATCCCGCGATGAATCATCCGCCCCCGTCACAAGTTGGGTATCCGCGTCTTCTTGAGCTTGAGCACCCACCTCGCGGCGGGGGCTGGGCGCCTGCGAGAGGTTGGGCTTAGCCGTCAGCTTTTTTTTTTCGGCACCCGCGCTCGCCGGGACGACCCCGCCGGCCAAGACCTTTGTCACGTCCGCCATCTTCTCGGCCAGCGCCAACCGGACCACAACCGCGTCGAGCAGCGCACGCGGGTTGCTCGACGACTTGCCGTTGCGCGATAGCCCGTCGCACAGCGCGATCATGTGGACCAACCCGGGCGCGTCGAACCGCGCCGCCTGTTCGGCCACGCGCTGCCGAGACTCGGCTGAGAGCTGAACCAGGTCCGAGTCCGCCCCGCACGCGGCGATAAGCATGAGCTGACGCAGGTGCTCGATCAGCACTTCGACCAGTTGGTCCTGCCCGATACCGGTAGACAAAAGCGCATCGATCGCCCGGAGCGAGGCGGTCACGTCGCCGTCGGCAAACGCATCGACGAGCGACACGACGCGTTCGCGGGCCGGCAGCCCGAGCATCGTCTCGAGCAGCGCCGGGGTGAGCGGTTTCTCGCCGGTGGCGAGCAGGCGATCGAGCAGCGACAGCGCGTCGCGCATCGAGCCGTTACCGAGCACCGCGAGTTGATAGAGCACCTCGTCGTCGGCCTCAATCGACTCCTGCTCGAGCACGCCGGCGAGGTGGGCCTTGATCTCCGCCGCCGGGATGTTCTTGAAATCAAACCGCTGACAGCGCGAATGAATCGTCGCGGGGATCTTGTGCGGCTCGGTCGTCGCGAGGATGAACTTCACGTGGCTCGGCGGCTCCTCCATGGTCTTGAGCAGCGCGTTGAACGCCGCGGTCGACAGCATGTGGACTTCGTCGATGATGTAGATCTTGTAGCGTGCGTTGGCGGTCGGCGCGAGACCCGCCGAGCCGATGAGGTCGCGCGCGTCCTGGACGGAGTTATTGGATGCGCCGTCGATCTCGATGACGTTGAGGTCGTCGCCGCGCATGATGGCGTCGGCCATGCGCTGCTGGACGTCTTCGTTGGGGTAGGCTTCGTCGGCGCCTTCGGGGGCGGGGGCGTCGGGGACCGTGGCCGGGGCGTTGAGGGCTCGGGCGAAGATGCGGGCCATGGATGTCTTGCCGACGCCTCGGGTGCCGCAGAAAAGATAGGCGTGTGCGACGCGCGAGGTGCGGATCGCGTTGATGAGGGTGTTGGCGATGGCGGACTGGCCGACGACGTCGCCGAACGACTGGCTGCGGTAGCGTCGGGCTAGAACGGTGTAGGCCATGGGAGTGAAGCCGTGAGCGGTTAGCCGTAAGCCATTCGCCAGAGTCTGCCGCTGCGGTTGGCTAATGGCTAAAGGCCAGTGGCGAACGGCTTGCTGAACACGCCGCGGAGACAGACGGCCAGGACACCAACGGCACCGGGCAGACACCACTTAGGGCTGCTCCGATCAAGGCCTGACCCGGTTCGCGAGCCTACCCGTGCATCGGGCCCGGCCGCCTGTCTCCGCGGCGTCCACGGGCGATCAACACCCGCTTCCGCGAACCCCCGAGAATACCCCAACCCCGCTGGCCCGGCAAACCGTTTGGCTTTCCTCGCCACCGCCCGTATCCTTAAACACATACCCCTACGCATCTCTATCGATCCCATTATCCCAGCGGGGCAACAACATGATCCTCTTCGTCCTCCGCGGGCTGGTGCTCGTCGCCATCACCGCCATCAGCGTCCTCTACCTCCTGACCAACCAGGAACAGGGCGGCATCTCCTTCAATCAGTTCCTGCTGATGCTCGGCATCACGCTCGGACTCGCCGGCATCGTCATCGCCGCCGACACCCTTACCCCCAAGAAAAAACTCTCCGCCATCTCCGGCGTCTTCATCGGGCTCATGGTCGGGCTCGTCGTGCTGCTGCCGCTGGCCTACATCGTCGACCTCGTCGGCGTGCTCAGCCGACCCGCCGACCCGCCCGCCGAACTGACCTACGAGACCGCGTATGAGCAGGCCCTCAACGCGATGCCCACTAAAGAACTGACCCTCGATTCGGCGCAGGACCGGGCCGCGGAGACGGCACGCGTCGCCGTGGAGACCCGACGCGTCGATCGAGCCGAGGCGTTCGAAGCCATCCAGACCCAGCAGAACCTTCTGCTCGGCGTCAAGATCATCCTCGGGGTCATCACCTGCTACTTCTGCATCTCGCTTGTTCTGCAGACCAAAGACGACTTTCGCTTCATCATCCCTTACGTCGAGTTCGCCAAACAGATCCGCGGCAACCGCCCCGCCATCCTCGACACCTCGGTCATCGTCGACGGCCGGATCCTCGACATCATCGACACGCAGATCATGCAGGGCGTGGTCATCGTCCCGCGCTTCGTGCTCGACGAATTACAACTCATCGCCGATTCGTCGGACAAGCTCAAGCGCGCTCGCGGCCGCCGCGGGCTCGAAGTTTTGCAGAAGCTCCAGGCCCTGACCAGCGTCGAGGTCCACATCGAAGAGCGCGACGCCGAGGGCATCAACGTCGATCAAAAGCTGATCGACCTCGCCCATCAGATGCAGGGCAGAGTCATGACCAACGACTTCAACCTGAACAAGATCGCCGAGTTGCGCGGCGTCGATGTCATCAACATCAACGATCTCGCGAAGGCGCTCAAGCCCGTCGCCCTGCCCGGCGAGCACATGACCGTCAAACTCGTCAAGCCCGGCGAGTCGCCCACCCAAGGCGTCGGCTACCTCGACGACGGCACGATGGTCGTCGTCGAAAACGGCCGATCCCACCTCGATCACGCCGTCGATCTGGTCGTCACCAGCACCCTGCAAACCAGCGCCGGCCGGATGATCTTCGGCAAATTCGCTCACGAAGACGACGCCGAAAAACCGCCCGCCAACGGCTCACCCGCGACCGCTTCCGCCTCGCCCCCCACAACCCAAAACGACGCCAATCAAGCCTCCGGCCCTTACCCCCCGCAGGGCAAACGCAAGCCCCCGTCCTCGAGGCGAAACCCACGACGCGGTTGACACGCCTCACCCGTCGAGCGATTCGACCTCGCCGTTCAATCCGCCCCCGCCGATCAGGGTCAGCAGCAGCAGCAAGCCAAGCAACGCGCTGATGCCCAGCAGGATCGCGGGCAGCCAGACCGCGTGCGGCATGCCGCTGGCGATGCTCACGAGCTTCGGCCCGGTCGGCGTCGATCCGCCAATGCCGGCGACGTACGTCGGGCTCGGGTTGTCGGTGAGTGAGCCGAGGTAGGCGATGACATCGCGCAGTTCCATCGGGGTCAGCTTGTCGGTCATTGCGGGCATCAGTGACTGGTCGCTGGTGATCGGCTTGCCGTCGATCTGGTCGCGCGGGACCCGGGTGATCACGTTGTCGGCGTTGGTCAGCACCAACTCGGTCGGCGTCGATTGATCCGCGAGGACCCGACCGCTCAGGACCCGACCGTCCTTGACATTGACCGTGGTGTTGGCAAAGCCCCGCGCGATCGCGGCATGGGGATTGACCAGCGCGTCGTAGAAATACTCGGCGTCGTACAGCGCGCCGATTCCGTTGAGCCCGGGGCCGACGCTGTCGCTGCCATCCACGGCGTGGCAGCGCTGGCACTGGGCAGTATTGTTGTTGAGGAAGACCTCCCGCCCGCGCTCGATCGATCCACCGAGCAGCGAGGCTTCACGGATAAACGGCACCTCGCCGGGCCTGGTGTTTGCGTCGGCGTATTGCTGCGCAGAGAGGCGGGCCGCGGGCCGGTGGTTGCGGTACTTGGTGAGCATGTGGTACGCGTCGAGGCGCAGTTCGGGGGCGAGTTGGCCGCGCTTGAGCTGGTCGCCGAGGTCGACCATGAACTGCTGCGCTTCGCCGCTGCGGTTGGTCGCGAGGACATGGATGGCTTCCTGCTGCTCAGCAATCGTGCCTGTCGCGAAGGCATCAAGGTCGGCACGGAGTGAGGCCTGCCAGTCCAGACGACGCAGCAGCGTGCGGATCGGCGTGCGGAGACTGGAGGTGCTCGCAGGGTCGGCGAGTAATTGCTCGGCGAGTGCGACCGCGGCCACACGGTCCTGGTCGGCCAGCATCTGAAGCCCGGCCATGCGGACGGGTTCGGGTTCGCTGGAATCGCTCCCGAGGGCTGCGAGTTCGTCGGGACCGGCCTCGAGGACGTGGGTCAGTTCAAAGACACGGGTTTGGGTG
>JBMYUK010000241.1:0-5040 GCA_049605275.1 Phycisphaeraceae bacterium | reverse complement strand
ACGACGCCGAGAAACCCGACCCCGCGAAGACCAAGCTCACCGAAGAACAGGTCCAGGAAACGCTCGGCGCCTTCAACGCCTACATGCAAGCGAAGCAGAAGCAGGAAGCCATCGACGAGGGCCAGGCCTACATCGACGGGCTCAAAGCGGAAGACGGCTGGAAGAAGACCGAGTCCGGTATCGCGTACCGCGTCATCGAAGCGGGCGAAGGCGAGAGCCCCGATGCCAACGACGTCGCCACCATGGACTATGAACTCAGACTGCCCGGCAGCGACGTCATTCAGACGACCTTCGACACCGAGCAGACCGTCCCCTTCTCCGCCCAACAAGTCATCAAGGGCTGGGGCGAGATCCTGCAGCTGATGAAACCCGGCGCGACCTTCGAGACCGCGATCCCCTACACCCTCGGCTACGGCGAGGCCGGCTCCCCGCCCGACATCCCGCCCTACGCCACGCTCATCTTCAAGATGAAGATGCACAGCTTCGAAAAGGTCGACAACCCACCGGCCCCCAAGCCCGCGCCGCCCGCCGCCGCGGAGTAAACCCGAGGCGACCCAGGCCCGGACCATTCAAAGCAAAGCCCACACCCCCGTTGAGAGACGGGGGTTTTGCTTGCGCCGATTCGTATTACACTACTCCCATGCGCGAACTGACCCTGCCCGGCCGACTCATCCTCCTGCCCGGCCTCGGGTCCGCGCCCGATGTCTTTCACCGCCAACGCAAGGCCTTCGGCGATCGACTCGAGACCCCGTCCTTCATCGCCCATCGACCCAACGAATCCGTGAGCGCCTACGCCAAGCGATGGGCCCGGCAACTCAGCAGGCCCGGCGACGATCGCCCGGTCTTCCTCGGCGGGGTGTCCTTCGGCGGCATGCTCGCCCAAGAGATGGCGATGCACCTCGACCCCAAGCCGAGGGCGGTCCTGCTGATCGCCAGTGCCAGCGAGCCCGATCGCGTGACCGCGCCGCTCCAACTCGCGGAACTGCTCGGCCGATTCGTCCCGCTTAACGCCGTGGGCAAGAACCTGAGACTGATGTCGCTCGTGTTCGCGCTGCGCGACGGGCTCGACGACGACGACAAGTCGAAGCTCATGGCCGGGGCTCGGCTCGTCGATCCGGCCATGACCAAGTGGGGCGCGAGCGTCGCCGTCGGCTGGCCCGGATACCAACCGACGCCGAACCACCCGCCGACCTATCACATCCACGCCAAGCGCGACTGGGTGATCAAGCCGCCGAGCGAAGCGCTCCCGAATGTCGAACGGCTCGGCGGGTCGAGCCACCTGTTGCACATGACCCATCCCAAGACGGTGAACCGATTCCTCTTCGAGCACGTGCTCAAGCACTGCTCCGAGGCCGAAGCGATGCAGGCCGGCTCACCCGCGATCGAAGACCCCGACACCACCGCCCAACGCCGAGCAACGCTCGAAGGCCAACCCGTCGGCACGCCGTTGAATTAGTGGCGTCCCCCTCGCGATCTAAGGCCGAGCGTCATTCGTTATCGAACGATTGGCCGTACTAGAGCACCAAGCGTTTTTCTGGCAGGACGACAGACATTCCTGTCTGTCGTTCGGCGAAGCCGAATCATGATTCGTCACAGGCCTGCGGCCTACCGACAGGCAAGAATGCCTATCCCCCTGATCATTTGGCGATCGCGATCGATGCCAGAAAAAACGCAAGATGCTCTAGCAGGCTGTTGAGGATCGGCATGCCGTTCGCCAGGGTTTCGTCGTCCTGAGCCGAGGCCGTCGGACGGGTGAAGGCCATCAACGCCGCGGCCAAAATAGACGAACACCGGACCTGACCAGTCATGAACCTCTTGACCAAAATATTCCCTCAAGCCAAGCGGGTGCCGAGCAGTGGTCCGAATCGTCACCCCCGGCTGCTGCCTCCGCGATGTCTCAGGGCTTCTGAAGGTCTGTGCCGGTGACCAATTCGCCGTAGCGGAATGTCTCATAGCCCTGCTCGATGTACAGCGAAGCGCGGTTGGTGTTGTAGTAAGAGCCGTATTGGTTCCCGCCGTTGCGGTTGCGGATGGCGTTGTCCGAGTCGTTGTAGAACGCGCCGCTACCGTCGATGCGCACGAAGTTGTAGCCGGGCTTGTGCCCGTTGTCGCGCTCGGCGGGCATTGAGAACACGTCCGAACTCAGCACCAAGTCGCCGGGGTCGCGGTCAGGCAGGATCGTTTGGTTCATCTGCCAGCCCAGGTTGGTGTAGTTGGTGCCGGGCTCGTAACCCCCGGGCCGCCAGGAATCGCGGTACATGTACGAGCCGTACATCACCTGCGTGGTCGTGTCGCCCACGAGTTCCTGCGGGTACAGGAACCCGCGGTTCGCTGCCCCGCCGGGAAATTCGCCGCCTGGGACCTTCCAGGCTTGGCTTTCAGTTTGCTCGGGGCAGTAGGCGTACAGCGGGTCATTGGCGTAGCCGCGGCTAAACAGCGGGCCGAGCCGGCGGTAGTGCCCAAAGCCCTGCCGATCGGTGTATCTCGGCGAGGTCCACCAGCGCCGCGACCACATCACACCCGACCACTCACGCGTGCTAAAGCCCCTGTCCCATGGTCCGCCCCAGTTGTTCTCCGCGCCCGGCGGTGTCATGCCATCGTGATCAACCACGTACGCGTTGGTCGCGATCGCGATCTGGTTGAGGTTCATCAAGCACGCGGCTTGCTTCGCCGTCTGCCGTGCCTTAGACAACGCCGGCAGCAGGATCGCGATCAACAGCGCGATGATCGAGATCACGACCAGTAACTCGATGAGCGTGAAGGCTTTACGCATACTCGTGGTCCCTGAGCAGAGGTGAAGAAACGAATCACAGGCCGGCTACAAAAAGACACCGCACCCCCGTCGGAATGCGGCGTCATTGTAGGAGAAATCGTTTGACTTAGCCGCGGCGACGACGCTTAATCGTCATCATCCCGCCCAGGCCCAGCAGGGCGAGCGAGCCGGGCTCGGGGACGACACTGACCGAGATGTTATCGACCGCGATGATCTCGTCGTTATCGCCGGTGATCTGGTCGACGAGTACGAACAGTTTCTTGCCGTTGGATGCGCTGGTGAAGCTTTGATTGGTAGCGGAAGCAAACTGCCATTGGGTTGCGTCGCTGATGGAGTTGCCGTTAACGGCACCCGAGTTAAGGACGATCTGTTCGCCGACTGCCCCTTGAATCGCATCGTCGCTGGTGAAGTAGAGGATGACGTTGGTGCTGTCGGAGCCCACATCGGTGCGTGAAGAGTCGCCGGCGAAGTAGAACGAAAGGTCGAACGTATCGCCTGAACCGATGGTGTAGTTCAGGTCTAGTGCGATTGCACGGCGGTGGTCGTGGCGTAGCACAGTGTCCGAGGCCCCCGTGGCTCGGTCGCCTGCACGGGGCTGGAAGATCGCGGAGGTGCTGAATCCGTCGATCGTGTCGGCGTTGATCCAGTTGCCGATACCGTTGTCAAAGTCTCCATCCCCGACGAGCGGGTCGAGCAGGATCGTGGCCGCGTTGGCCGATCCAGCGGCGACGGCGGTGCATGTGGCGAGGGCGGTGAGCAGGGTCTTGGTCTTCATGGCGATTCTCCTGGGGTAACGGGGTGCAATTAACTGGACAAAACAAAGATGAACCGAATCGAAGTATCCGGCCAGCGAAAACCGTTTCGCCACGAAGAAAATACCCCTGGCAAGCCGCAATACCAGACCACCTTGCGTCAACTTTGAACCAAAGCACGCCGAAATGGAGTGGATTTGTACAAATAGCGCCTTGTGGTTACTATCTAGTGACTACCAAATCGCCGGTCTACTCGGATTTGATCCACCTGCACCCCGCAACGTCCTTTGCCACATGCCCAAGCCGACCCCCGACACAACCCTTAAGCGCATCGCGGTGGTGATGAGCCTGCACCACTCGCTGCCCTGGCATCACGAGCCGTACCACGGCATCCGGCGGTACGCGGATGAGCAGGGGTGGGACTGCGTGGTCGATCCGCACATGCTCGGGGTCGAGGGGCGGGTCGATTTCAGCCCGTACGACGGCGTGGTGGGCCGGATCACCAACGACTTGGCGACACAGCTCAAGCCGCTGGGCATCCCGGTGGTGTCGCTGACCGTCAACACGGTCTGGCAGGACATCCCGGGCGTGAGGCCCGACCCCGTGGCGCTGGGTCGGTTGACGGCCGAGCACTTCCTGGCTCAGGGCTACCGGCGGGTGGCGCTGGTGCTGCTCAAGCAGTATGCGTCGCTATTGGATTACGAGGGCGGGCTCGCACAGGTGATGGCCAAGGCCGGGTTCCCTCCGCCGAAGGTGCTTGAGATCGTTGATGATTTCGAGCACAGCCGTGGCACCAGCGCTCAGACGCATGGGCTCATGACGGACTGGCTCGCCGGTCTGGACAGGCCAGTCGGGGTCCTGATCCAGAGCGTGATTTCATCGCGCTACTTCGCCGAGATCGCCCGCGAGTTGGGCCTGCGCGTGCCCGATGACGTGGGCATCGTCTCGGCCAGTGGTGCCGAGGTGGTGATGACCAGCAATTCGCCGACGCTGTCCTCGGTCGAGGAAGACTTTGAAAAGCAGGGCTACCAGGCCGCTTCGATGTTGGATGACTTGATGCAGGGCCGACCTGTTTCTCCGCTTCGGCGAACCGTGCCGCCCAAGCGTCTGGTGGTCCGCGAGTCGTCGGATGTTTTTCTCTGCGAAGACCCGTTGGTCTCCGAGGCGATGCGGACCATCGCCGAACGAGCGCACACCGATCTGTTCGTGGACGAACTCGCCGAGGCGATCGGCAGTTCGCGGCGCACGCTCGAACGCCGCTTTGAAGACGTGCTGGGCCGATCGGTTCACAGCGAGATCCGCCGGCTCCGGGCCGAGCACATCAAGCGGCTGCTGGAAGAAACCGACCGATCGATCGGCGACATCGCGATCAGCTGCGGCTTCGACAGCGCCAGCCATTTCGCTCGCTTTTTCAAACGCGAAATCGGCCAGACGCCCAGCGGCTACCGGAAACTGCGAGCCGATCGTTCATCGTAAAAAACACCCGATGGATCGGGGGCGTTTTGTCAGTCGGTT
>JBMYUK010000240.1:0-5048 GCA_049605275.1 Phycisphaeraceae bacterium | reverse complement strand
CGCCGGGCTTGGCGGGCTTGGGCTTGATCTTCTTGGTGGGGCCGGGCACGTCTCGCGTGGGCATGGGCGCGCCGCTGATCTCCGCGTCGAGCATCTTTTGGCCGAGTTCGGCTTCTTCGTCGGTCTTGAAGGCGAGGCCGAGCTGGTCGCGGTTGCGCGGTTCTTTGAAGGCCGCGCCGCACTCGCCGCACTTCGCGTCGCTGGGGCTGACGTGGTTGCCGCACTCGTGGCAGTAGCCGATGAGGTGGGCGACGCCGGGCACGTTGCGGGCGATGGACCAGAATTGCCGAGTCGTCGGGCCGCGCATGACGGTGGTCGACTTGATCTTGCCCGCCGCGGCCATGGTCTTGATGATGTCGTAGCAGCAGCCGGGGCGGAAGGGGTTGTGCTTGTCGCGGATCTGCCAGGGGCCCATGGCGATCTGGGTCGCGCGTCGGCTCAGCGGCTCGAACAATCCGGCGCACACCTGGCAGCGGTCCCCGCCGAACTGCGCGTGCCCACAGTAGGGGCAGAGCACCAGCTTCTCTTTCGGGGGTGGGGTATCCGGCATGCAAGGCTCCTGGCGTTTCGTACAGGCGTTGACACGGTCGGCCCCGCGGCCTAGCGTGCCGAGATGCGCAACGCCTCGCACATCTTGAGCCTGATGATTGTGACAGCATTCGCGGCGGCCTGCCAGTCCACGCCGCGCAACAGCGGCGAACCAGACCGCGACTCACCGGGGGCGAACCGCCTCGCACCCGACGTGCCCGCCGCTTACCTCGACACCCAACCGATTGGACGCGACGCGCTCTACCGCGTCATGCTCGAAGCCCAAGGCGGCGAGGCGCTCGCCGAACTGCTGCTCGATCGCGCCGTCGAGCGTCGGCTGCGCGAGGCGGGCGTCGCCTTGGCCGAGGCCGACCTACGCGACGAGCGGGACAAGCTGCTGCGCTCGCTCAGCCCCGACGCCGACGAAGCGGCGCGTCTACTGCATGCGATGCGCGACGAGCGCGGGCTCGGCCCCGAGCGATACGACGCGATGCTCCGCCGAAACAGCGGGCTCCGGCGGCTGGTGCGCGACGCGATCGTCGTCAACGAGCCGGCCATCCGACAGGCGTACGACCTGCGCTTCGGCGATCGGTACACCGTCCGGCTGATCACCGCCGACGCGGTCGACACGCTCAGCCGGGCACGACGCCGGGCGATCGACGGCGCGTCGTTCACCGAGTTGGCGATCGAGCTGTCGACCGACGAGAGCGCTCGGCAGGGGGGCCTCCTCTCGCCGATCAGTCCGTCCGACGCGACGTATCCCAAGGCGATCCGCGACGCCTTGCCCAAGCTGTCGGTGGACAGCGAAGCGGCCCGGCTCAGCTCGATCGTCGCGCTGCCCGAGGGTTTTGCGCTCGTCAGGCTCGAATCGATCGACGCGCGCGACGCGCCGCCTCTCGACGCGGTGCGCGGCGAGCTCGAGCAACTGGTCCGCCTCGAACTCGAGCGGGTGCGGATGCAGCAACTCGCCCGCGTGCTGATCGAGGAGACGAACGTCGTCACGCTGGACCCCGCGCTCGAGAAGGCCTGGCGTCGGCACCGCGAGTCGCTGCTGGGCCGATGAGGTTGCCTCCGGCAATCGAACGCGATCGGCGGACGCGGCCGGGCCGGGTAGACTATGCGGCGCCAGATGGCCGAGAGTACAAGCATGGATATCCAAGTTGCATCCCGGATCGAGCGGCTGCCCCCTTACGTGCTGGGCCGGCTCAAGCAGATGATCTACGACCGTCGCAAGGCGGGCGCGGACGTGATCGACATGAATATGGGCAATCCGACGGACGCGCCGCCGGACCCGGTCGTCGACAAGATCCGCGAGGCGGTGATCGACCCGCGCAACAGCCGGTACTCGGTCTCCGCTGGCGTCTACAACCTCCGCCGCGAGATGGCCATCAAGTACGAGCGCAAGTGGGGCGTCGAACTCGATCCCGACACCGAGGTCATCGCGACCATCGGCAGTAAAGAAGGCTTCAGCCACATGTGCCTCGCGCTGCTCGGCCCCGGGGACACGGCCGTCGTCGCCGATCCCGCGTTTCAGATCCACACCTACGCCGTCATCCTCGCCGGGGCCTCGACCGTCTCGGTGCCGCTGGGTAACGACGACGCCTTTCTCGATCGCATCGACCACACGCTCGACACGCTCACGCCTCAGCCCAAGTGCATCATCCTCTGCTACCCGCACAACCCCACGGCCATCACCGTCGAGCCCGCCTTCTTTCAGCGCGTCGTCGACATCGCCGCCAAGCACCGCGTCATGGTCCTGCATGACTTCGCGTATGGCGAGACCTGCTTCGACGGCTACAAGGCCCCGAGCTACCTCGCCGCCAACGGAAGCAAGGCATACGGCGTCGAATTCACCACGCTGAGTAAGCCCTACAACATGGCCGGCTGGCGCATCGGCTTTTGCTGCGGCAACGCGCAGATGATCAAAGCCCTCGCGACGGTCAAGGGTTATTACGACTACGGCATCTTCCAGGCCGTGCAGATCGCCGCGATCATCGCGATGCGCGAGGGCGACGCGCACATCGAAAAACAGGCGGAAAAGTACGCCTGCCGCCGCGAGGTCCTCGTCGCCGGCCTGACCGACAAGCTCGGCTGGCAGGTCGACAAGCCTCGCGCCTCAATGTTCGTCTGGGCCAAGGTCCCGGCCAACCACCTCGAGCCGTTCGGCGGCCGCGTCAACGATTTTTGCCTCGCCATGGTCGAGCAGGCCGACGTCGCGCTCACGCCCGGCGCCGCCTTCGGCCCCCGCGGCGAGGGCTACGTCCGCATGGCGCTCGTCGAGAACGAGCAGCGCATCCGGCAAGCCCTCCGCCAACTCGGCAAGGTGCTCAACGTGCCCGCGACCGCAATGGGCTGAGCCGCTACATCGTCTTGCGTTTTTTTCTGGCATGGATCGCTGTCCCCCTGCCAGAAAAGGCACCAGATGCTCTAGCCGCCGGGCCACGCCCGGGCGCACGAGTCGTATTGCAGTCCGCCCGTGTAGACACCGCGGACACGTCTATCGGCGGCGCGTAAAACTGAAAAGGGATTGCGGATCACGCCGCGGCGTTGTCGCCGTCCTCGGACCGCAGGCGTCGCAGCACCTCGCCGAAGATGTCGTCGTTAATCGCCGACGGGTCTTGCGGCGCGATCGCATCGGGCATGCCGTCGCTGTCGATCGGCGCGACGATGTCGACTTCGAGCACCTCGGCGTCGGCGTCTTCCTCTTCGTCGTCGTGGCGAGAGCGATCGGCGACATCGAGCAACACGCCGGGCGGCGAGACGGACTCGACGAGTTCGTCCAGGTCGTGGTCGTGCGACGCGTCGGCCGAGGCCTGCATCGCAGCGGCGATCTCGTCCTGATCGCCGAACGTCTCGGCCAAAAGCATCTGCGTCTGATCGAGCAGCGCCGTTGCCTTGGCGAGCATGTCCTGCATCTCGTGGTGCGAGCCGTCGACGCGTTCTTCGAGTTGATCCAGCCGAGCGGTCACGTCCCGGATCGACTTGGTGAAGCTCTCGTCGATCCGGCCCATCCACTGGTCGTAGGTCTGCAGCGACTTCGCGACGTCGTCTTGCACCTGCTCGCGGAGGATGCGCTGCTGATCGTTGATCTCGTCGAGGACTTTCTGGTGCTGCTTGAGCCGCGCGTCGGCGGCCTCGAAGAGCTGCTGGCCGAGCTTGACCCGCTGGGTCGCCTGCTGCTGCACCTTTTCGATCGCGGCGGCCTGCTGCTCGGCGCTGAGCGGCCGACGCGGCATCTTCGCCAACAGCTCGGCCGGGGACGGGCCTTTCGGCTTAGTCTTGCTCGGGTCCATGACGAAGCGTTCCTTCCGCAGAACTGATCGGATGCAATGAATATCGACCACGCGAGCGAATCGGCTGAAAATTCGACGCGTTTCGCGATACGCTGTGGGCATGAAAGTCGAAGAACTCGTAACGGCGTTCAATCGGGTCGCGCCCGAGCGGCTCGCGGGCTCGTGGGACAAGGTCGGCCTGCACGCCGGCGCACCCGATCAGGACGCGGCCGCCGGGCTCATCTGCATCGACCTCACCCACGCCGTCATCGACGAGGCCCTGGCCAAAGGATGTCAACTCATCGTCGCGTATCACCCGCCGATCTTTGCGCCCTTGCAGCGGCTGACCGACGACGGGCCTTGGGCTCAGACGCGGATGGTGCGCTGCGTCCGCGCGGGCCTGGCGGTCTACAGCCCGCACACCGCGCTCGACGCCGCGCGCGGCGGGATGACCGACTGGCTGTGCGAAGGCATCGGCGAAGGCCCGACGACGCCGATCGAACCCGAGCAGCCGAAGCGCGACGCGTACAAGATCGTGGTCTTCGTGCCCGACGACAGCGAGGCGGCGGTGCGAGAGGCCATCGCGCAGGCCGGCGCCGGGCAGATCGGGCACTACCGCGAGTGCTCGTTCTCGACCTCCGGCGAAGGCGGCTTCCGTCCGATCGAGGGCGCGAACCCGACCATCGGCCAGATCGGCCGCCGCGAAACCGTGCCCGAGCGACGCATGGAGATGATCGTGCCGGGCCGATACCTCGCGGCCGTCATCGCGGCGCTGATTCAGGCGCACCCTTACGAAGCGCCGGCCTACGACGTCTTCAAACTCGAACCCGAGCCCGACATCGCGCACGAACGCGAGGGCGCCGGCCGACTGCTCACGCTCGACGACCCAATCGACGCGCATATCTTGGCCGAGCGCATCAAGTCGCGCCTCGGCATCGATCGCCTTAAACTCGCCGCGGGCAATCGCACGATCCGCACCGTCGCGGTCTGTCCCGGCGCGGGCGGCAAGCTCTTCGAGCCCGTCGTCGCCGACGCTTATGTCACCGGCGAGATGCAGCACCACCACGTGCTCGATCTGCACCAGCAGGGACGGACCGTCGCCCTGGCCGGGCACACGAACACCGAGCGGCCATACCTGCCGACCTATCGCGAACGATTGATCGAGGCCGGGGCGGCGATCGCGTGGCAGATCAGCGAGGCGGACAAGGTGCCGATGCAGATAGTTTGACGCAGCCGTCGAGCAACGCC
>JBMYUK010000239.1:0-5057 GCA_049605275.1 Phycisphaeraceae bacterium | reverse complement strand
CGCCCCCGGCGGCATGGCCGGGCTGCTGACCGGCCGGGGCCTCGACGCCGCCCGGGTCCGCGCCGCCATCGACGAGCTGCGCGCCGGCCGCACCGTGGACTCGCCCGAGGCCGACGGCGCGGACGTCGAAGGCGCCCTGGCGAAGTACGCCCGCGACCTGACCGCCGACGCCGAGGCCGGCGAAGTTCAACGCGGAGCCGCGCGGCTGACGCAATTCATCGAGCGCGGCTCGGCGAGCCCGTACTATCAGCAGGCGCTCCTCCGACGCGCTCATCTCTACGAGACGCACGGCGAGCTCGCGCCCGCGGCCGACGACTATCGGGCGTATCTCGATTCGGTCGAGACGCCCAACGCGACGTCGCTGCAGGCTGGCTTTCGATTGATGGAGTTGCTCGGCGCGTTGGCGAAGCATGACCAAATTGTCGCGCTGGCGACGGGGGTCTTGCAACTCCGCGACGCGGCCCTGCGCACGCCCGAGGTCGAGCAGGAAGCGCTCTATCGTCTCGCCGTCGCGCAGCGTTTTAGCGGCGACCTCGATAAGGCGTTGCAGACGCACGGCCGGCTGACCCGCGACCATCCGATCAACCCGTATCGCGCCGAATCGATCCTCGAGCAGGGGTTGATCCGGATGACACAGGGCGATCACGATCGCGGCGTGCCGCTGCTGCTGGACGCGATCGAGCGCGAGGGCTTGGCCAAGCCGTCGAAGCTCAGCGCGGCTCGCATCGTCGCCCAGCACTACGCCGACACCGGTCGGGACCGATCGGCCTACGAGATGCGCGCCAGGATGCAGCAGGACTTCGCCGATCGCGATCAGATCCTGACCGCCGACGAGAGCGTTTGGATGGCGGCGTATCTGTTGGATCAGGGTAAGTCCGAGCGGGCTGAAGGATTTGCTGCCGGGGCGTGGGACGGGGCGGTGAAAGAGCGTGCGATGCTGCTGACCGGCCGAGCCCAGCGGATGAACGGCAAGCTCGACGAGGCGATGCAGACGCTCACCGAGGTCCGCGCGATCAGCGAACGCTTCAGCGTCGACGCCTGGCTCGAGATCGCCTTGGTCTATCGCGATCAGGACAAGTACGAAGAAGCGCTTCGGGAATTGAGCGCGCTGCAAGACCCCGATCGAGGGCACCGCATCGCTTCGCGTGCGCTCTACGAGGCCGGGCAGATTCAGCGGTGGCTCTACAACAGCGCCGCGGGCCGGGGCGATGCCGGGGCAGCTGAGGCGCATCGCAAGGCCGCTCGCGAGCACTTTAAGAAGCTCTGGCTGCTCTACCCCGACCGAGCGGGCGAGAACCTCGCGAAGCGCGGCTACCTCGAGTTGGCCCGGTTGCTGCACGACACCGATGATGCGCTCGGCGAGATCAAAACGCTTAACGAGCTCACCACGGCCTATCCGGACTCGCCCTACGCGACGCTGGCTAAGGCGATCCTCGCGTTGCGGGCGAATCGGTTGGAACGAGCGGACAGCTACCTGCGTCAAACTATCGAGCAGGCGGACGCTGCGGGCGTGTACGACCTCGAGCGGCGGGCCGAAGAACTCTTGCGACGCGAGCGATAACGATGCCCAAGAAAGAGCCCAAGCCTTACACACCCGGGTTGCTGGTGACCGGCCAGCGGGCGGTGTGGGTGTCGGCGGCGGTTGTCGCGATCGCCGCGCACGGCACGCTTGGCGTGTGGGCTTGGGATCGACCGATCATGACCGTTCCCGAAGCGGGCGAATCGCAGGCGAGACCGGTCGCGGTGAAGCGGGCGGCGCCGGAGGAGTTTCGCGTGACGCCGCCGCCGGTGGACGAGACGGACACGGGCCCTACGGCCGAAGACCTCACGAAAGAACTACTCGAAGCCGAGCCGCCGCTGCTCGTCTCCGACCCGTTGGAATTGGATGTCGAGCTTCGCCCGCTGGATGAGCTGAACGACGCTGCGGCTGGGGGGTTGGAGATCGACCTGCCGGCGTTCGAACTCGACGACGACGTGCTTGCGCAGCTCGAGACGCGCCCGCTTCCCGAACTCGAATTCGGTGAAGGCCTCGGCGAAGGAACGGGCGAAGGCACCGGCACCGGCAGCGGATCGGGTCGAGGCAGCGCCGATCTGGCGGGCGATGCGCTGGGCGAGATCGCCGCCGCCGAGGTCCGAACCGCGCCGCCGACGACCGATCTCATCGACCGCCCCGCGCTCGATGGCCCCTCGGGCGTGACCGATATTCCGCCCGACCTCGCGCCGGCCCTCGATGCGTTGACGATCGATTTCGCCGATCTCGCGCTGGGCGATACGACGAAGATCGAGGTGCCCGACAACCTCGACAACGACTTCACCTACCGCGTGACCCGATACGACCCGACCGATTGGCGCGGCCGAGTCATCAACCCCGACGAAGAGCCCGGCTACTTCCGCGTGGACATCACCGCCGAGCGATCGCTGCGCAAACTCAAGACGATGCCCAAGGACGTCATCTACCTGATCGACACGTCGTCGAGCATCTCGCCGAAGTGGGTCGAGCAGATCACGCGCGGCGTCGGCGATGCGTTGGTCAGCCTCAACGCGGGCGACCGCTTCAACGTCGTGCTGTTCAACGATAAAGTCAGCCTGCTGTCTGAAGCCGGGCCCGTCGATGCGAATCAGGCGAACGCGAAGGCGGCGCGCGACTTCCTCGGTGCCGCCGCTTCCGTCGGGTATACCGATGTCAACGCCGCGCTGCGGGGCCTGCTCGTACGCGACCTCGATCCCCGTCGTGTTTACGCGCTCGTGCTCATCTCCGACGGGCAATCCACGCGCGGCGTCGTCAACACCCGCGACCTCATCAACCTCATCACCCGCGACAACGACCTGGTCGCCAGCATCTACTGCGTCGGCGTAGGGAATAAGCAAAACCGCGAACTGCTCAACTTCCTCGCCTATCGCAATAAGGGCTACTCCGTCTACGCCGAGGAGATCGCCGAAGCCTCGGTCACGATCCAGGACCTCATGAGCCGGCTGCGTTTCCCCATCATTAAAGACGTCCGCCTGAACACCGTCGGCGTCGACAGCGCGGCCGTCTTCCCCGCCGACCTGCCGAACATCCATCAGGGACAGACGATCTCTGTCTTCGGTCGCTACGCCCAGCCCGGCCCGTTCACGATGCAACTCGTCGGCCGATCCGCGGGCAAGGACGTCGAGTTCACGTTCCGCCGCGATCTGAAAGACGCCGAAAAAGGCGAAGAAGCGCTCGCCAATCAGTGGGCGTTCTGGAAGCTGCACGACCTCTACTCGCTCATCATCCGCGAGGGCGAGAAGGACGCGCTCATCGAACAAGTCAACCAGTTGAGGCGGAAATATGGGCTCAAGACCCTGTATTGATTGGCGCTGTTTGGCGTGGTGCCTGCTCGCGGCGCTGCCGGTTTGGGCTACCGCGCAAGAGCCGGGCGAATCCGAATCCGAGCCGATCAATATTCTTTGGCTGAGCGTCGAAGATATGAGTCCGTGGATCGGGCCTTACGGCGACAAGACCGTCCCGACGCCGAACCTCGACCGACTCGCCGCGGAAGGCGTGACCTACGACAACGCCTTCGCCACCTCGCCCGTTTGTGCCCCGGCCCGTTCGTCCATCATCACCGGCATGTACGCCACCCGCATCGGCACCATGCAGATGCGAAACGGCAGCCCTTCCAAGTCCGCCGTCGCAAAAGACCCCGACGCCTACAAAGACATCCCCGGCTACGAAGGTCTGCCCCCGGCGTTCGTCCGATGCTTCCCCGAACACCTCCGCGCCGCGGGCTACTACTGCACGAACAACTCCAAAAAAGATTATCAATTCAAAGAACCTGTCACCGTCTGGGATGAGTCATCGGGCAATGCACACTGGAAAAACCGAGACGATGGCCAACCGTTTTTCGCGGTGTTTAATCACACCGGCACGCACGAGAGCCAGGCCTTTCCAAAAAATAAGCAGTCAACCGAGGTGGTGTCTCCGGCCGATGTTCCGATCCCGCCGATCTACCCCGACACGCCCGCCGTGCGCGACGCGATGGCTCGGACCTACAACAACATCGCCCGCATGGACCAGTGGGTCGGTCGTCAGATCAAAACGTTGGAAGACGCGGGCCTACTCGATAACACCGTCGTCGTCTTTTGGTCCGACCACGGCGTCGGCCTGCCGCGCGGCAAACGCTCCTGCTTCGACACCGGCCTCCGCGTCCCGCTGATCGTCCGCTATCCCGACGGCAAAGATGCGGGGACACGCAGCGACCGCGTAGTCAGTTTCGTGGATCTTGGCCCGTCGGTCCTGTCGCTGGCGGGGATCAAGCCCGATGAGCGCCTCGACGGCACGCCGTTCCTGGGCGAGCACGCTACGAAACGCGACGACTACCGCCACGGCTATGCCTACGCCAACGCCGACCGCTTCGATGCCGAACGCGAGCAGACCCGATCCGTCTCCGATGGCCGATACCGCTACACGAAGAACTACATGATCGACGTCCCGTACCTGCTGCCGGTCGCCTACCGCGAACAGATCCCGATGACCTTTGACCTGTACAAGCTTCGCGACGAGACGGGGTCTGACAATCCTGCGCATTGGCAGTTTGTTGCGACAGAACGACCCGCGGAAGAGTTCTACGATTCGCAGGCCGACCCATGGGAGACGAACAACCTCATCGATTCTCCCGAGCACCAGGAGCGCATCGCCACGATGCGCAAGAAGCTCAATGCTTGGATCAAAGACACCGGCGATCTGGGTTTTGTATTGCCCGAGACGAAGCTGGTAAAGGAACATATCTGGCCGAAGGATGGCAAGCAGCCGACGACGCCAGCGGCAACACTGCAAGTCATCAATGGTGGTGTTGCTGCAAATGGTGATGAAGGTCCAAAGATGACCTTTACGATTACATGCGATCAGCCGGGCGCATCGATTGGATACCGGATCAGTAACAACCAAAAGTTCAACGGGCCATGGAAAGTAGTCAATCAATGGTGGCCGATGTTGCCATCTGATCAGGTGCACTATGTTCAGATCCAAACCCACCGCATCGGGCATAAGCCGACCACGGTCGTGAAGAAACTAGACCAAGAATGACCCAGGC
>JBMYUK010000238.1:0-5063 GCA_049605275.1 Phycisphaeraceae bacterium | reverse complement strand
GCTGCTCCGGCAGGCTGTTGAACAGCTTCATTCGTCGGCCTGCCCGGCTTGCTTTTTGTAGGTTTTGAGCGCGGCGATGCGGGCTTGTTGGTCGGTGAAGTGCGTCGGCTTGGCGTGCCAGGCGGTGTAGGCCAGGCCGGCCGCGATCGCGAGCAGCACGAACACGATCGCGAATCCGCCGCCGAGGATGCGCACGCCTCGGCTGCGTTTGGCTGCGGTGTCGCCGCTCATCGCCGTGCCTCGTGGAGTGCCTTCGCCGCCGCGGCGAGCGCCTGGTGCAGGAGCTCGTGATCGCCCGCGGCATCGAGCGCGTGTTCGAGATCGAGTAGATGCTGCAACGTGCCCGGCGTCGAGCCGACGGAGGCGAGCGCCGCGTCCCCCAACGCCTCGCTGGCCTGCATGAAGTAGTGCGCCGCGTCGAGTTGATCGGCGCCGCTCGCGAGCCAGAGGTCTTGTAGAGGTCCCGCGGGCGCCGGCATCTCGACGGTGTACACGGCGTTGCGCACGGACACGATCGTCCACGTCTCGGCCTCGATCGCGTTGTCGGCGTACAGCAACTCGAACGATGCGCTCGCCGCCGACAAGATGTTCGTCGCGTCCAAGGCGTCGCAGCAGTGGGTCAGCACGAGACACCCCGCGCCGCCCTCGGGCACGAGTTCGTTCATGTCCGCCGGTCGCTGCCGCACGCCCAAACGGATCGCGCCGTCGAGCGCCGCCTGTCGCTTCTGCCGCCGCGCTTCCTGCAGCGGCAGCAGCACGCGCTGGTACATCACCCAGTCTTCCGCTTCGCGCGCTCGGGTCAGGGCGTCGTCGCACAGCGCTTCGCACCGCGTGTAATCGAGCTCGGCCAGCGCTCGGCTGGCGGTTTCCATCAGGTCGTCGAGGGTCGCGGGCATCGATGCATTCTATCTACAGTCGCGGCACGACGAACAGAATCGTGGGCAGCACGACGCAGATAAACGCAAGGGTGTTGACGATCCACACGCTGCCGGCCATGCGCGCGTCGAGGTGAAAGAGGTTGGCGACGATGACGGTTTGGATCGCCGTGGGCATGAAGGCGATGAGCACGAACGTCTGGTCGAGGAGCGGCGGCGGCGGGGCGTTGCCGAGGTTGCGGGCGATCAGCAGGAGCCCGAGCGTGAGGATCGGCGTCGCGACAAACTTGACGCCGGCGAGGATGGCGTGCGACTTGATGTGCGGGCGGAGTTGATCGAAGTGCAACCGCATGCCGATGCCGAAGTACGCCGCGGCCGAGCCGACGAAGATCAGCACCTTGAGGATGTACCAGTCATGAACGATGGCGGGGCAGTCGATGGGCGAGTAGGCGAGGGCGATGCCCGCGGCTGAGGAGTAGAAGAGCATCGCCTTCCAGTCGACAAAGCTCTTGTAGATGATCCGGCCGATGGGGGTTTGATCCTCACCATCGCCGGCGAAATGCTGGACCATGGGGAAGAGGAAAATGACGACGGCCATGGACATGGTCATGACGATGAGCAGCCCGTAGGCCAGCGCGCTGATGGACAGCGCGTTCGCGCGTTTGGGGCTGAGCACGCCGTCGGGCCCGGCCTCTTGTCGCAGTAAATCGCCGACGGGCAGGATGGCGTAGGCCAGAAACGCACCGAGCGCGAAGCCGGAGTTGCGCAGCCCCGCCGCGAGTGCGAGCACGCCGATTTGATTGCGTTTGAGCCTGATCGCCTTGGCGAGGGGGATGATGAGAAACGCGGGGATGACCACGAGCAGCGGTTCGATCGCGAGCACCCAGAGATTGGCGATCTTCGGTTCGAGGTTCCACAGCGCGAAGAAGCCGGCGGAACTCCACAAGATCACGATCGTCACCCAGTGCACTTTGCGGCTGACGTCTTCGTGCAGGATGCCGCGAGCGCGTGCGAGATAGCCCGCGGCGATCGATAGCGCGCTGACCACGACTAAGGCGAAAAACTCCGTACGTGGGTCCATGGGTTGGCTTTAACTTCGTGTCTGCGTCTGTCCGTCTTCGGAGACGAAGGCGTCGTAGATCGCACGGACGGCCTTCTCGAAGTCCGCGACGTCCGTGCCCACGATGATGTTCATCTCGCTGCTGCCCTGGTCGATCATGCGGATGTTGACGTCGGCTTGGCCGAGCGCTCCGAACAGCTTGGCCGACGTGCCGGTCTGTTTGGCCATGCCTCGTCCGACGGTCGCGATGAGCGCGAGGTCGCTGTCGACATCGATGCGGTCCGGCTTCACGGCGGTGGTTAATGCCGCGACGATGTCGTCGAGCTTGCCGACGAGCGCGGTGTCCTCGATGACGACGCTGAGCGTGTCGATGCCCGAGGGGATGTGTTCGAAGCTCACGCCGTAGCTCGCGAGCACGCCGAGGACGCGTTCGCCGAAGCCGATCTCGCTGTTCATCATCGCCTTTTCGATCTGGATGATGGTGAAGTCTTTTCGCCCGGCGATGCCGGTGATCTGATAAGACGCTTTCGCGCTGGGGTGGTCGTTGCTGACGATGAGCGTGCCGGGGTGCTCGGGGTCGTTGGTGTTGCGGATGTTGACCGGGATGTTGGCCTGTCGAACGGGGAAGACGGCCTCGTCGTGGAGGACGCTCGCGCCGGAGTACGACAGCTCGCGCAATTCGCGGTAGGTCACGGTCTCGATGGTGTAGGCACCGGGGACGATGCGCGGATCGGTGATGAGTAGGCCGTGGACGTCGGTCCAGTTTTCGTAGACCGAGGCGTTGACGCCGCGGGCGACGATCGCGCCGGTGACGTCCGAGCCGCCTCGGCTAAAGGTCTTGACGTTGCCGTCGGGACCGAGGCCGAAGAACCCTGGCACGACCGCGCGTCCGACGCCATCGAGTCGCTTGGCAAGGGTGGCGTAGGTCTTCGCCTCGTCGAGCCGGCCGTTGTCAGCAAAGAAGATCACCTCGGTCGGATCGACGAAGTCGCACTTAAGCAGTTCCGCGATGAGCCGGCCGTTGATCGCTTCGCCCCGGCTGGCGGCGTAGTCGGCGGGCAGGCCGCGGTCGCCGTGGTCCGCGATCGTCGCCTCGGCCTCAGCAAGGATCGGATCGAGATCGAGCGACAGTTCGAGTTCGCCGGCGATCCGCTTGAACCTTTCGCAAACCGGGTCCCACGCGTCGTCGAACTTCAGCCCCTTGCTCGCGAGGTCGTGGCAGAGGTAGAGGAGATCGGTGATCTTCGTGTCTTTACCGTCGCGCTTGCCCGGCGCGGAGGGAATGACGATCCGCCGCTGGTCATCGCTCTGAACGATGGCCTGCATCTTGCGAATCTGCGGGGCGCTGGCGAGCGAGGTCCCGCCGAACTTGGCGACTTTGGTGGGCATGATGTGTGACTGCAGTGGAGCAAACGGACCGAATACGATACTGCATCCCATCAAGTCTCGCAGCCCGTCAGATTGACGAAACGCCTTAAATCATTAGAATCTGTCCTCTCTCTCGCGGGCCGATGGGCTCGCTGAACGGACGAGACGAACCCTGACCAAAGGCTTTAGGCCACCCCCACGCTGACGGCCGAAAGTCGATTCCCCGTACCACCTCCTGATCCCCCGCACAAAAGGACACGCGCGATCATGGCCAAGAAGAAGACCACGAAGAAAACCGCCGCCAAGAAGCCGACCAAAATGGTCTACTACTTCGGCAAGACCAAGGTCGACGGCAAGCCCGACCAGAAGGAACTGCTCGGCGGCAAGGGCGCGAACCTCGCCGGCATGACCAAGATCGGCCTGCCGGTCCCGCCCGGGTTTACCTGCACGACCGAGTGCTGCGACCAGTACTACAAGCAAGGCCGAAAGCTGCCCAAGGGTCTCATGGATCAGGTCCACGCCGCGGTCAAGACGCTTGAAAAAGAGAACGGCAAGAAGTTCGGCAGCAACACCGATCCGCTGCTCATGTCCGTCCGATCGGGCGCCGCGCAGTCGATGCCCGGCATGATGGACACCGTCCTCAACCTCGGGCTCAACGACGAAGCGGTCGTCGGCCTCGCCAACGCGACCGGCAACGAGCGCTTCGCCTACGACGCCTACCGCCGGCTGCTCAACATGTACGGCGACGTCGTCATGGGCGTCGACCACCACGCCTTCGAGGCCGAGTTCGACAAGATTAAGAAGCAGCAGGGCGTCGCCCTCGACACCGACGTCGACGCGGCCGGGCTCATCAAGCTCTGCGAGGCCTACAAGAAAGTCATCAAGAAGCACGCCGGCCAGCCCTTCCCCCAGGACCCGATGAAGCAGCTCGAGCTCGGCATCACCGCCGTCTTCAGCTCGTGGATGGTCCCCCGCGCGATCCGTTACCGACAGATCAATGAGATGACCGGCCTGCTCGGCACCGCGGTCAACGTCCAGACCATGGTCTTCGGCAACATGGGCGAAGACTGCGGCACGGGCGTCGCCTTCACCCGCGACCCCTCGACCGGCGCGAATAAGTTCTACGGCGAGTTCCTCGTCAATGCGCAGGGCGAAGACGTCGTCGCCGGCATCCGCACCCCGATCCCCTGCGAGAAGATGCACCAGTGGAAGGCCCCGAACGACAAGACCATCGGCAAGCGGCTGCACGGCGAGCTGATGAAGATGAAAAAGACCCTCGAAGCCCACTACAAGGATGTGCAGGACATCGAGTTCACCTTCCAGCAGGGCAAGATGTACATGCTCCAGACGCGTACCGGCAAGCGAACCGGTGCGGCGGCGGTCAAGATCGCCTGCGACATGGTCAAGGAAAAACTCATCACCGAGAAGACCGCGATCCTGCGCATCCCCGCGAACGACCTGACGCAGCTGCTGCTGCCTTCGTTTGATCCCAAGGCGAAGGCCAAGGCCGCGCCGCTCACCGCCGGTCTTCCCGCGTCGCCGGGCGCGTCGTTCGGCAAGCTGGCGTTCACCGCCGAGGAAGCCGTCGAGCGAACCCATCAAGGCGAGCGCGTCCTGCTCGTGCGGCAGGAAACCTCGCCCGAAGACGTCGACGGCATGCACTCGGCCGACGGCATCCTGACCTCGACCGGCGGCATGACCAGCCACGCGGCGGTGGTCGCGCGCGGGCTCGGCCTGCCCTGCATCGTCGGCGCAACCGG
>JBMYUK010000237.1:0-5067 GCA_049605275.1 Phycisphaeraceae bacterium | reverse complement strand
GCCCGCTTATGAATTAAGCGTTGATTCTAGAAATCGTGTCGATGTTTTCGTAACAACCGAAAAATATTCGATCGACGATATTGTTTATTTCCTAGAAGACAAAAAAACAAAACAAACTACTTTCATGGGAAAAAGCAAAAGTATGATGGCTAGGCTTCGCGCAACATTCAACATGTTCCTATTACTGTTGCCGATAACATTTATTGCTGCTGGCATGGGCAAGCACTTCTTTGATATGAAGAGTTTATTTCAAAAGAATTACACGCCATTTAAGCGCGCAAATAATTCATTGTCGGGTCTAGTAATCAAGAGCGAAGTAATCAGCTATTTGGCTTTACTGACTCTACTCTCTTTCACTTGGCTATCTGCCTGCTGGTTTGCAATAACATTAATTATATCTGCTCCATCAGGCAATTTAATTGTCTCAGGCCTCCAAGTCTTTCTTTTAATTGGCGTCACATTTGTACCAGTCGCAAAAATAGCCGCACAAAGTTCAACAATAGAAAATACCATTTTTTCACATATCACGAAAATTTTGAAAAATCTATTCTTCCTCCTCGTAGTCATATCTGCGATTTACAGAGTAACCGAGCATATTTCTAGAGGCAGCATGTGGGACCACAAAACAGCATGGTCGGGCTTACTTGATCTCTTACTAACGATCTTAGGCTTTTAATGTTGCCGGGTGCCGCACAGGAGACCGTAGGCTCCTGTGTGCGAATAATTTTAGATGCATCCCAGACAGTGCGCGCATAGCACCCTTCGGCGGGTGGCCGGGGCATGCGGCTCGCAGTTGCCCAAGAACGAGTCGCCGGGATCGCATCAAGTCCAGCACGTTCTGGGTCTTCGTGGACTCAGACGCGTGTCAGTCACTAATGACGCTTTGCCTAGCCGCCGGGCAACGCACGGGGGTCAAGTCATTTCCGACTTTGATCACGGTCACGGCGAAAGATCCCTGCCGATTCGACCCCCGCGTGTTACGCGGCGGCTATCAAGACGCAAGAGGTTTTTGTGGGATGCGTATCAGACACCGGCCACACTGACGTCTATTGCTCGGCCCGCTCCACGTTCTTTTTGACGGCACGGGAGAGTTTGCCGGCGGTTTCGGCGATGACGGTGTAGAGGTCGTCGCCGGTGTGTTCGACGACGAGCGGTTGGCGGTTGGCGGGGCGGGCTTCCATCATGCAGCGTTTGTCGTTGTGCGAGGACTTGCCCGCTGAGTTGTCGTCGCGGACGTGGACCTCGACGCGCGTGAGTTTGTCGGCGAGGTAGCCGAGTTCTTTGGTGACTTTCTCGCGGACGAATTCATCGATGGCGTCTGAGCGTTCGACGTCGCCGTAGTTGACTTGGATGAGCATGCAGGGCCTTTTGTGAGGTTGGGTTTGAACAGAAAACAAGTGTCATTGTAATCGCTGGTAATCGGGGGATGCACGCGGGTGCACTCGGGTTTCGTGGGTGATATGCGGTTGGGCGTTTAAGACCGTTCGTCCGCCCGGGCGTGGCCCGGCGGCTACACATTCATCGACGGTTGTTCGGCGATGGGTATCGCTGCACTCCACCCACCCTGCCGCTACCGTTCGTCGAGCGGTTGGGTGTAGTCTTGCCAGAGGGCGTTGAGGGTGTCGGGGTCTGGTTGGCCGTCGAAGGCGACGAAGCGGAAGCGTGAGGTGTAGGGTTTGTCGGGGGTGATCTGGAATTGGCCGGCGACCATGGGGGCGAAGCAGAAGTAGCTGAATTTTTCGTGTAGGCGGACGGGTTGGGGGCCGTGGTGGTTGTCGGGGTGCGACATGGCGGCGATGCCGGCGGTGCTTGTTTTTTCGTCGCCGGGTTTGCGTGCCTGGCCGAAGAGCGCGACCCAGTGGGGGCGGGTGTGGTTGCCGGTTTGCTGGGTCTTGCCTTCGCTGGTGAGCATGGCGTCGGTGTTGCTCCACGCGGCGGGGCCTCGGACGCAGAGGCCGCCGTACTTGTACTTGCGGATGGTGAGGGGCTTGTCGGTCGCGCAGGTCTGGACGGAGAGGAGGTCGAAGACGTTGAGGGTGTCGTGGGGGACGCGGGTGAGGGTCCAGGTTTCGTGGAGGACGGTGGTGTTGTTGTGCTTGCCGGCGGTGATGACGTGACGGAGTTCGACTTGGATGGTGTCGTCGTCGGCGTGGCGGGTTTTTACGTGTTCGATCTTGCCTTGCTTTTTGTGGCTGTTCCAGAAGTCGACTTTTTGACCTTGGTAGGTGGCGGAGGTCCACGCGAACATGATGGCGTGCTGGTGGGGGTGGTCGTCGGGGAAGGCGTCTGTGACGACTCGGCCGCTGGGCGAGTAGACGGGGTGGATGAAGCCGGAGCGGCCGTACCCCGGGACGTCTTCGATGGGTGAGGGGACGAAGGCGGCGTTGTAGTCCAGTAAAGTTCGCTCGCCATCTAACAGCGATCGTTTCTTCTTTGGCTCTGCGGGTACGCGGTCATCGACGAAGTCGGGCTTACCGGCTTCGTCTTTGGGTAGATGCTTTGACAGGCGTTTGATCACGGTTTGCAAGGCCTCGTCCGACTTTGCTTGCTCGATCAGGTTGTCGAACTCGTGGGGGTCTATTGAGCGGTCATAGAGTTCTTCGCTGCCGTCGGCGTAGCGGGTGTAGCGGTAGCGGGTGTCCACGAGGCTGTGGTTGTGGGCGTAGATGGTGGTGATGGCTGGACGGTCTTTTTCTGCAGCGGGATCGGCCAGCCAGGGCAGCAGGCTCAGGCCATCGAGATGCTTGTCAGCCTCCGTCGTCTTTAGATCAACCGCATCAACGAGCGTAGGGTAGACGTCGAGTAACTCGGCAGGCCGATCACAGCGCACGCCGCGTGGCGTGTCTTTCATGCGCTTGGGCGGGACAATGATGAGCGGCACGCGGGTCGAGCGGGTCCAGAGGGTCTGTTTGGCGACATGGTTCTTCTCGCCGAGGTGCCAGCCGTGGTCCGAGAGCACGACGATCCATGTGTTGTCGGCCATGTCGCTTTGGTCCAGCGCATCGATGACCTCCCCGAGCGCCCCATCCATCGCGCTGGTGCAGGCGAGGTAGGCCTGGGTTAGTGTGCGGAGATTGTCCTCGGTTGACATGGACCAGCCCGCGGCGGCCTTGAACGAGACCCGGGTTGCGATGCGCTTAGCGATCGGCGAGAGGTCATCCATGTCGCCTGCCTGCGTCGCGTGCAGCAGAACATCGGCCTTGCTCGGCGCGGCGTCGTACCACTTCTGTGGGGCGAACAGCGGGAGGTGCGGGTTGTAGAAGCCCAATGCCATGAAGCGTGGCTTGCTATCGGGCTGCATCGGCTTGGCGATGTTTCCGGCGGTCCACTTTGCGATGCGCAGATCGGTGTAGCGTTCTTCGGTCTCGGGGTAGACGCCGATGTCCCAGATACTGGGCTTGGCGACGTCGGGCGGGACGATGAGTTTCTTCGGCGGGTACGGGCCCTGGCCGGTCTTGAAGCAAGGCGTCCCGCCGAGCGGCTGGTTGCGGCTGGCGTGCAGGAGTTTGCCGGCGGTGTAGACGTCGTAGCCCGCTTGCTCGAAGCGTTTGGTCATCCAGGGCAGGTCTTTGCCGGGCGTGAGGCTGCCCTTGGCATCGTATTGCGATCGGTTAGCGTAGATGCCGGAGGTCGTGGGTCGCAGGCCGGACATGAAGCTGGTGCGTGAGGGCTTGCAGATGGGTGCCTGACAGTGAGCGTTGGTGAAGAGCACGCCGCGCTTGGCGAGTCGATCGAGGTTGGGGGTGGAGGCTTGCGGGTGTCCCTGGCCGGTGAGGTGGCCGTCCTCGGCTGGAGCGTCTTTGTCGGTGAGGCAGCCGATCCAGTCGTTGAGGTCATCGATGGTAATGAGCAGGATGTGGTCGCCGGTGGCTGTCTGGGCTTGGCTTGTGCTGGCTTGGCAGAGCAGGAGGACCAACGCGAGCACGGGCAGCAAGCCAAGTGACAATACTTGTTTAGCTTTCTTCATCCGAGCATGATAACCCACGGAAGGCGAACTCCGTGGGGATCATCTTGTCGCGCTTACTCGATTGGCACTTGGGTAATCGCCCGGGGCGGGTCGTTGGCTTTTCGGGGCGGGAGGAGGTCGATGGTTTTGTTGAGGACGGCCGGGCCGTTGGATTCGCGGACGCCGCATCGGAGGGGCGACTTTCCGATTTGGTCGCCGACGTCTTTGAATCGGATGCGTCTGGAGACGAACTCGCCTGGCGCGATGCCGGGGAGGATCATCTCGCGTCGAGCGTGGCCTTGTAGTCCGGCGAAGATGTTGAGGGATTGCCGCTGGTCGGCGGTGTTGGTGACGGTGAGGGTGACGATGGCGTCGATGGTGCCGGGGGTTTGGCCGGGCTCGGCGATGACGGCGGCGTCGAAGGAGACGCCCTCGAGGCCGAGTTGCATGGGTGTGCTGAGTGTGATTTCGTAGTCTTCGCCGACGTTGAAGACGAAGTCTGCGGTGAGTGCTTTGTATCCGCCGTTTTCGTGGATGGGGAATCGTGCGGCGATGGGGACTTCGGAGGTGTCGCCGGGTGCGATGGAGATGTGTTTGCGTTGGGGTCGGATGATCCAGCGTTCGGGGCCGGTGAAGGTGAAGTAGCCGTTGAGGGTGCGTGGCCAGGGGTTGTGGATTTTGAGCGTGCGTCGGTGGGCGACTTGGAGCGATTGGATGAAGGGCTCGTCGAGGGCGAATCCCGCGCGGAAGAGCGCGAGTCGGGGGTCGATGTTTCGGATGAGTAGCGGGGTTTGGCCGACGGAGAAGGCGTGCTTGCCTTGGATGGTGGGCAGGGGCGCGGCGTTGCCGAAGGGGTCGGTGGCGACGGGATTTTCGCCGAGGTAGAGGGCGAGGTCGACGGGGTCTTGGTCGGCGTTGTCGTTCCAGACGGCGAGCATGCCGCCTTGTTCGCCGTCGAGGATCATGCGGAAACCGCGGATGGTGTCGTCAATCTTGACGTACTTGCCCGGGTTACCCGTGAACTGCTCGGCCACAAAGAATGGCTGGCTAAAGAATCTCTCTATTTTCCGTGCACGAGAAACGGTCAACTTCTGCTCTTCGGTCAGCTCGTCCATTCCAAG
>JBMYUK010000236.1:0-5077 GCA_049605275.1 Phycisphaeraceae bacterium | reverse complement strand
TGAAAGCATCTAAGTAGGAAGCCCCCCTCAAGATGAATGTTGCACGCACTTTTGTGTGAGAGACCCCTGGAAGACTACCAGGTTGATAGGCGGGAGGTGTAAGGGCCGAAATGCCCTCAGCTGACCCGTACTAATGGTCGATCGCTTCATCACCCCGACCCAAAACCGTCGATCATTCAACCACCCGTTGAATAAAATCGTCGGCCAGTAAGTCCCACGAAGCATCCAAACGTTTATCACTCAACGTTACCAACAATCAGTTCGGAAGCATCGCAGACAACGACACGCCAAACCGGAGGTTCCCAACCCCCTTCGGTAAGGCCGTCCGACCTCTGCGATGACAACTTCCGAAACCAAAAACACCTGTCCCGTCAAGATCCGACCGGCCTGCTCAAGCTCGCTCGGCCGGATCGACTGGCGGGCATGCTCGAAAGAGCATCGCCCCCCTTTGCCGGTGACCATAGTGCTGGGGTCCCACCCGTTCCCATCCCGAACACGGCCGTTAAGCCCAGCACGCCGATGATACTGCCACTGCGGGAAAGTAGGTCATCGCCGGCTTTTTCAACCCTCGTACCCTAAAGGTGCGAGGGTTGTTTTTTGCGCAGACCCAAGCCCACGCGCCGACGGAGTCACGCCGCCCAGGCGTAGCGTGCTTCCGGGGGTGCTTCATCACGCGGGTCGCCCGCATCCCATCTATAGAAATGAAAGGCTTTCTGTCGATCATCTTTAAAGAGTTTCTTTAATGCGAGGTGCCGGGCCATGCGTGCGATTTGCTCATTGATTACGACATTAATTTTACTACTCGGTTGTTCGGAGGGGGTACCCACCGCCGAAACCTATCCAACAACATCTGACACCATCTCGCCTGATGTGCTACACGCCAAAACGGTACCGCCTCCATCACGCTTTGCTGATCATCCGACATCCCATTTGGTTGACTACTACTTGCACTATTACGACCGCCCGGAAGAAGAGCAGGACTACGAGTTGCATGATGCGGTCAAGGAAGAGTTGATCGCCAGAGGTGCCGAAACAGTTTCGGATCTGCTGAAGTACGACTATAGCCTGAACAAGTACCCATACAGCGATCTATCCTCAGAGCTCATCAAAGCCATCGGTCCCAATGCATCGCAGGCCATTCCGGTTTTGGCCAAGTCACTTGCGCAGGGCACGGACCCAACTTTTGGCAATCGCTATGAGGTCGCCAACCTTGTCGCCATCGGCCCGGCCTCGATTCCCGAATTGATCAGGTATTTCAACGGCGAAGATCTGCATATTGCTTGGGCCGTATCGGTCCCGCTGGAACAATTAGGGCGGATGTGGTGCCTCACCTAAAGCCTTCGCTTAAATCAGAGATTCCCAAACGCCGTAGGCTGGCCTTGGACACTCTGGCTGAGATCGGCCACGAAGCAGCCGAGTTGATCCCGCAGGTTCGCCATCTGATGGAGCAAGACCCAGAGTATGGCAATCGTGTTTTCGCGGCGCGGACACTTGCTGACTTGGGCGATGCTGAAGCTGGGTTTTCTTTTCTATTATCCGAGGTGAAGAATTGGAATCAACGATTGTTGGCTCAAGATGATCCAACGCATGAATCGAACTGGGCAATTGCTGCCATCGATCGATGTCATGTAAGAGATCATCCTGCTGCGATTGATGTTTTACTTGAGACGCTTGAGCACCCGATCGCGCGCCGGCGATCGTCCGCGATTGAGGCCCTGGCGAGCCACAGCCACACACCGCGTGTGCAGGCAGCCTTTAGGAAGATGCTCCAAGACAAGGCCTACGAAGAGAACTATTTCCACCTCGCAGACGCGTTGGGTAGGTGGGGAAGCCAGTTCCGGCTCGAAGAGGAAGACTTCGTGGTTGCCTTGCTTGAGAAACGACTCGCTGAGACGGATGAAGAGAGGAAACTAGGTATTGGTAATGGCCTAGGCAGGATCCAGACTCGCCGGATAATGGATTCGATACGTGAGCAGCAGTCCAAGATGTCGAAGGTGACCGGTTCGCGTTGAATGGGCGTCTGGTAGGGCCTTGGCCATGATCAAGTTATCGGGTAACTCCCGATCTATTCTGCTACACCGTTCTGTCCTGCATCACCTGCGGACGGCTTCGCCGGGGGTTGGCCGGGGCGGGACGCGTTTACGGATTCTTCATGCTGCAAAATGGAAAAGTGTTTGTCTATTTTGCCAGGGTTCGGGTACAATCTCGACGTCGTCGGGCAATTGTGCCCGGGGCAAAGGCTACGGTTAGAGACGAACGTGAAGCATGGCCGGGCGTTCCGGCTGATACCCGATCGGACTCGAGACTGTTAGGAGCTTCACGATGAAACTCTATGTTGGTAATTTGAATTTCCGCACGACCCAGGAATCGCTCGAAGGGCTCTTCTCCAATTATGGCGAAGTCCAGGAAGTGGCGATCATCACCGACCGGGAGACCGGCCGACCGCGCGGCTTCGCGTTTGTCACCATGGCGGACGAAGGCGGCAAGGAAGCGATCGAGGCCCTGAACGGCCAGGAGTTCGAGGGTCGCACCCTGAACATCAACGAAGCGCGCCCGCGTGAGCCTCGCGGCGGCGGCGGTGGTGGTCGCGGCGGCTACGGCGGCGGCGGCAACCGCGGCGGCGGCGATCGCTGGTGAGTTGGCCCGGCGTCTTGCCGGTGTCTATATCGCCAGATTCGTACCGAATCGAGAAGACGGCCTGTCTGCGGACGGGCCGTTTTTTTAATGGTCGTCGCGGGGCGATTACCGAAATCTCACAGCGATTCGGAACAACGAACTGGTTTGAGACGTCTTTGCGTGTACACTGGGAAGGCCTGTGTTCACGGGCCTCCGGGTCCGGCTGATTCTCGACTGAAAGGAACCCATGGTTCGGTTCACCTGCTGTGCGCTTTCGAAATCCGACCGTTTGACGGAGCGTTGCCTCGTCGCGGCGCTGTCTGCGGTGATGCTGGTGACGCTGTTCATGGCGTCGCCGGCGGATGCGGCCCGTCGTGAAGACCCGCTGGCGGGGCTGACGCGCGATCAGCGGCGCGTTTTCCAGAATTACACGCGCGTGTTCTGTCAGCAGTTTTTCCGTTACGACGACGACCGCTTCGTGTTGCTGCCCAATTATTATCGCGAGCGGGAGAACTCGACGGGCAAGACGTACGACCAGGCGTTCGAGGAGATGACGGAGATCGAGGTCGTCAAGACGCGGCTGATTACCAAGGAGATCAGGCACGAGCCGCCGGTCCCCGAGGTCATCATCGCGTCGAAGGTGATCCCGGCGATCGACGTGGGGCACTACGGGTTCGTGAACTCGGTGGTGGTGAAAGAGGTGATCGGGCCCAAGGAGATGATCGTCAGCAAGCTCGAGTTGATCCCGCCGAACGAAGTGGGCCGGGAGAATAATGCGCTTCGACGCGCGGCGGCCGACCGTCAGCGCGAATACGCCTACTCGACCTACCGCATGCTGGGCTTTAGCACCAAGGATCTTAAGCCGGGCGATCAGTACTACGGCCCGAGGAAAAAAGGGCTGCAGGTCGCGGTGATGAGTACGGATAAGGAGCATAATTTTGTCCTCGTTGATTACGATCGACTCAGCCGGGTGCGCACCAGCGACTTCGCCGAGGCGCTCGCTTACGTCAAGATCTCGCCGCTCGAGTTTCTCGACATGGTGCGAAGCAACCGCGAGCAGCTGACCACCGACGGAGACAAGGCCACGCTCATCTCGATCTACCGGCTCTACTACAACCGCTATCGCCCCAAGCGCGTGTCCGATGCGCCGAGCGTCGCCGAGCCCGAGCCCGACGTGACGCGCCCGCGTCCCGAGCCGAAGCCCGATTCCGATGAGCCATCCGACGACAAGCCCGATCTGATCGACGTCTCGCCGAGCGATCCGAGCGATCGGCCGAAGTCCCCGCCGCGCACCGAGCCCGAGGCGCGACCCGACCCGCCGCGCAGCGATCCTCCGCGTCGCGAGCCGAAGCGGGAGGTCGAAGAGGAAGACGACTGGACACCCGAGGACAGCGAGGACGCGCCGGACAAGCCCACGTTCTTCGGCATCCCGCTTTGACCCCGGTCGAGCGAGTCAACGACGACAACCCGCAGGCCTCGCGCAACGGCGCGGGGCCTGTTGCTTTCTCGTATGCGTTCGGGCTCGCGAGGCTGCCGAGCTATACTTTTCGCTTGCGTGTACGTCTCGATATCGCGGCTTTCGTGCGAGCCCTGCGGGTGATTGTTTTGCTGGTCGGTCTGACGTTGAGCCTCGGCTGCGCGACCCGGCCGAGCGTCAGTTCGGACCCGCTCGCTCGGCAGGATGCGCGCTCGATCACCACGCGCGAGATCGATCGCTTCGTTATCCCCGAGCCGGCGAATGCGCGTTCTGTTGAATCCGGTGAGCCCGGCGAATCGGCTGGCGTTGAAGCATCGGGCGAGCGAGTTAGCACGCGCTCGGCTCGGCTGGACGCGCGTTGGCGGGTCGTTCAACGCGCCGTCGCCCACCACGGCACCGCGAACCGCGACGCGTTCTTCCAGAGCCGAGCCCACTGGCACGCCGATTCGGCGCGCGGCCTCGGCTGGGCGCTCGAACAAGCCGGCGACCTCGATGAGCCGTTCTACATCGCCGGGCGCGGCAACGTCATCGTCCGCGGCGATGTCAATGCCGACCTCGAAGTCGCCGGCAACGCCGTCGTCCACATCCTCGGCGACCTCGACGCCACGCTCGAACTCAAAGGCATCTGCGAAGTCGTCATCGCCGGCGACTTCACCGAACGAGCCACCCTCGTGTGCGACGGCCAACTCGAACTGTTTATCGCCGGCGACGCGGCGGGCATCCTCGGCGCCACCCGGTCCGCCACCATCGTCATCGACGGCCACGCCACCGGCACGCTCCAATGCGGCGCACCCGCCACCGCGCTTACCGTCACCGGCGACCTCGTCGGCCGAGTCGTCCCGCCCAACAACAAGGACGCCGCGCTCACCCTCCGCGTCGACGGCTTCACCCCCTCGGCCAGGATGCAGACCCTCGCGACCGCCGGCTTCGCCCGCCTGACCGCGACACTCGCTGCCTCCGACGCGCCGCCCGGGCTCTACCCGC
>JBMYUK010000235.1:0-5093 GCA_049605275.1 Phycisphaeraceae bacterium | reverse complement strand
TGGCAGGTGCGTTCGTTGAGGCCGACGAACTTGCGCAGCTCGTACTCGTCGGCGTTGTCGACGACGATGCGCTGGGCGTCGACGTAGGTGACGACGCCGGTGCGCTTGGCCCGGACGACCATGCCCGAGTACTTGGGCACTTCCTTTTCCATGCCCGTGCCGACGCAGGGCGGGTCGGTCTTAATCAGAGGCACGGCTTGCCTCTGCATGTTCGAGCCCATGAGCGCGCGGTTCGCGTCGTCGTGCTCGAGGAAGGGGATGAGCGCGGCCGAGACGCCGACGATCTGCTTGGGACTGATGTCGATGTGGTCGATCTGCTTGGAGGGGACCTGGGCGAGGTCGCCGTCGACGCGGGCGAGGACCAGGCCGGACTTCACCGTGCCGTCGCGCTCGATGGCGTCGGTGGGGCCGAGGGTGGCCTTCATTTCTTCGTCGGCTCGGAGGTAGTCGATGCCCTTCTTGCCGCCGACGACTTGCCCGTCTTCGACGCGCCGGTACGGGGTTTGGAGGAAGCCGTAGTCGTCGATCTCGGAGTAGATGCCCAGCGACGCGATGAGGCCGATGTTCGTGCCTTCCGGCGTTTCGATCGGGCAGATTCGGCCGTAGTGGGAGATGTGGACGTCGCGCACCTCGAAGCCGGCGCGCTTGCGATTCAAGCCGCCGGGTCCGAGCGCGGACAAGCGGCGCTCGTGGGTCAGTTGCGACAGCGGGTTGGTCTGGTCGACGACCTGGGACAGCTCGCCTCGGCCGAAGAAGTGCTCGATGGCGCTGCTGATCGACTTGGAGTTGATGTAGTCGGCGATCTTCGCCATCTCGTCGGGGTCTTTAACGGACATGCGCTCCTGCACGGTTCGGCGGAGCTTGAGAAAGCCCTTGCGAAGCTCTTCGACGCCGAGCTCGTCGAGCGTGCGCAGGCGGCGGTTGCCCAGGTGGTCGATGTCGTCGATGTGGGCCTTGTTGCGGTTGGAGCGCAGGTCGAGGAGGTAGTTGATGACGGCGAGGAAGTCGGGCGAGCGTAGCCGCATGACGTCTTCGGGCACGTCGATCTCGTCGAACTTGCGATTGATTCGGAATCGGCCGACCTTGCCGAGTCGGTAGCGGTTCTCGTCGTAGAATCGCTCTTCGAAGAGGGCGCGGGCCTTGTCGACCTGCGGCGGGTTGCCGGGGCGGAGGCGGGCGTAGAGTGCGAGCAGCGCGGCCTCGTGCTCGTTGACCTGCATGCCTTCGGGGAGGTGGGCCTGCTTCTCGTCGGCGATAGTGTTGAGAAGGAGCATGTCGCCGGGGTTGGCGATGACGTCCACCTTCTTGAGCGCGGAGGCGACGATCTCGTCGAGCTTCTCGCCGATCTGGCCGCCGACGGGCACGAGCTCTTCGCCGGACTCGGTGTCGACGATCGACGCGGCGGCGTAGTGCTCGGCCTGGAGGTCGGTGACCTTGACCGACTCGACGTTGTAGAAGGTTTCGAGCAGCGTCTGCGTGCTGGAATATTCTTCGTCGAGGGCGCGGAGGAAGGTGGTCGCGGGGATCTTGGTGGACTGGTCGATGCGCATCTGCAGCACATCTTTCTTGCTGACTTCGAGCTCGATCCACGAGCCGCGCTCGGGGATGATGCGCGCCGAGTGCAGCGGCCGATCGCCTTCGCTGGACGCGATCGAGAAGTCGACGCCGGGCGAGCGATGCAGCTGGTTGACGATGACGCGTTCGGCGCCGTTGATGATGTACTCGCCGCCGCCCATCATGACGGGGATCTCGCCGAGGTAGATCTCTTCCTCGGGGACCTCGGCGACGTCCTTGCGGACGAAGCGCACGCCGATGCGAAACGGCATGCCGTAGGTCAGGCGCAGCTCTCGGCACTCGTCCGCGGTGTAGCGGGGCTCGTCGAGCTTGTAATACTGATACTCAAGCTGCATGTTGCCGTCGTACGAGACGATCGGAAACACTTCACGCAACAGCGACTCGAGGCCGATGCTCGGGTCGCGTTCGTCGTAGGGCTTGTCAAGCTGGATGAAACGGTCGTAAGCCTTTTCTTGGACTTGGACCAGGTTCGGGATGGGTAGAGCGTCTCCGCGCTTCGAATAGTCGCGCACAGAAGTCTGCTGCATCGAATAGCCTCGATCTTGCTATGGGTGGACTCGTGTTGTCGGGTGGCTGAGCGACCGCCTCGCTTGCCCTGACCGTCGCCGGTGGTCGGTCCGGCGAACCCGCCACTATAGAGAAAGTCAGGGGGTCCGGCAAGTCGGGTCCCGGAAAAATTTCAAGTCCCGATCCCGCCTCGGCGTACGCTTTGCTTGATGCGGCGATCAAACACCCTTGTAAATCATTCAAGTTATTGTTCAACAATGACTTAGATACTATTCTCAAAAATCGCTAAGAAAACCCACGACCCACCGTTGTCCTCCCTAGACGCGGCCCGAAACCGCAGAGATCGGCCAACCGCATGAATCACCCAAACACCCCGCGGCCCGACGACACCCACGACCCGAGCGAACCGCTGCGACGCGCCGTCGCTCGATACCACCGGCCCCTGGTTGCCTACGCACTCTCGAAGACCGGCGACCTCGAACGCGCACGCGACGCCGCGCAAGACGCCCTACTCGCACTCTGCCAGCAGCCGGCCGACCGATTCGAACGCGAGATTCAGCCGCGCCTCGCCGCCTGGCTCTTCACCGTCTGCCGACACCGGCTCATCGACCTGCACCGCAAGGAACGACGCATGACCCACGCCGACCCTCACACCCTCGACGCCCCGGCCTCGACCGGCGGACCCGCCGAACACGCCGAGGCCAACGACCAGAAGGCCCACCTCCTCGGACTCGTCGACGCCCTGCCCGGCCACCAACGCGAGGTCGTTCAACTCCGCTTCCAGGGCGGACTCGCCTACAAAGACATCGCCGAGGTCACCGGCCACAGCGTCAGCTACGTCGGCGTGATCCTCCACGACGCCATCAAACAATTGCGACAACAGATCACCACCCTCAACGCGTAAATCAAAACACCTGCAGCGGGAGACGCGAAGCGCCCGCTACACCACACGAACACGCATCAAAGAAACCGAGCCCCGCCATGACCGACCACACCCCGCAACACGACGACGCGCTCGTCACCGCCTACGCCCTCGGCGAACTCGACCCGCAGTCCGACGACTATCAGTCCATCGCCGCCAAAGCCGCCGACGACGCCGCATTGCATGACCAGATCGAGCAGATCGCCGCGCTCGGTGACCGTCTCACCCAGAGCTACGCGCAAGCCGCCGGCCCCGGGCTCGACGACGCGGCCCTCGCCGCCGTGGTCGATTCGGCCACCGCGCCGATCGCGCGCATCCGTCCCCGCCCGACGCTCACCCGCCGCCTCTTGCCGTACGCCGGCGTCGCGGCATGCGCCGCGCTCGCCACGGCCGGGGCGTTGCTCGCGATTCAATCGGCCGGTGTTGCGCCGAGCAATCAGACACAGACAACGCCGAACGACCGGCTCGCGCCCGGCGACACCGCCGTCGCGACCCTCGATCCCGATGATCGCAACGACGATGCCCAGCCCACGCTGCCCATCGCACCCAAACCCCTCACCCCCGCCCAGCAACTCGCCGCCAAGCTCGACGCGCCCCTCGACATCGACATCGAAAAAGCAACCCTAAGCGCCTTCTTCGACCTGATCCGCGACGAAACCGAAACCAACTTCGTCGTCAACTGGCCCGCACTCGAACTCGTCGGCATCGACCGGGATTCCCCGCTCACGATGCAATTCAAGAACGTCCCCGCGCGAGCCGCGATCGATCTCGCGCTCCAACAGGTCAGCGCCGACGCCTTCGACGATGACAAGGCCGGCCTGCGCATCACCGAACACTTCGTCGAGGTCTCGACCCGCCGCGACCTCAAGACCGACGTCGAAACCCGCGTCTACGACATGGACGACCTGCTGACCAAGGGCACGGTCCTCGCCCGGCTCAAGCACCAGCTCGCCGAACGCCTCGCGCTCGCCAAGCCCACGCCCGGCGGCAGCCTCTTCGGCGACGACTCGGGTAGCGGGCTCTTCGCCGACAGCGACGGCTTCGAACCCCTCGCCCCGCTCTCGGTCGAGGGCGTGCCCAACGCCGACCCCGCCAGCAAGCTCAACACCCCCGGCGACTCGCTCTACGGCCGGGGCCTGCCGCGCGTCGACATCCCCGACTTCACCACCGTGCCGGGCTTCGACCTCAACGACTCGCTGTCCGGCACCAACTCCGGCGGAAGCACCGGCGGTAGCGGCGGCTCTCTCTTCGGCGACTCCGACGACCGCGACGCCGACTACGACTACGCCGAGGACCTCCCCTCGCGTCAAGAGATCGTCGATCAGTACGTCGAACTCATCCAATCGACCGTCGGCGACCCCGACGAGTGGCTCGACGAGGAGTCCACGCTCACCGAGATCGCCGGCCGCTTCGTCATCAAGACCACCCCCGAGAACCACGAGCAGATCGACCGGCTGCTCGGCATCCTGCGTCCCGAGAAAAAAGTCGAGGCCGAGCAGGATGAAGTGCTCGACGGCGTGGCCGACGCGCTCATCGCCGACATCGAGCTCGGCATGCTCGCCGTCGAACAGCGGCGCGAGCTGCGCGCGATCGAGCGCGAGCGCCGCGAGCGCTTCGCCGACCTCACCGACAACCCGTTCAAGCTCGTCGCCAACGAGCCGCTTTCGACCTTCTCCGTCGACGTCGACACCGCGTCCTACACCTACAGCCGGCGGTCGATCCTCACCGAGGACACCCTGCCCAACCCCGACGCCGTCCGCATCGAAGAGTGGATCAACTACTTCGACTACGGCTACGCCGCGCCCACCGTCGATCTCGATCGACTCGACAGCGGCCGACTCACCACCGCCGCGCTTCAGCGCATCGAAGCCGACGACGCGTCCTTCGTCCCCTTCGCCACCGACGTCGAGGTCGTCGCCAGCCCGTGGACCGAGGGCAACCAGCTCGTCCGCGTCGGGCTCAAAGCGATGGAGGTCGATCGCTCGAATCGACCGCCCGCGCATCTCGTCTTTCTCCTCGACGTCTCCGGCTCGATGGACCGCGACGACAAGCTCGGCCTCGTGAAAAAGGGCATGCCGATGCTACTCGA
>JBMYUK010000234.1:0-5100 GCA_049605275.1 Phycisphaeraceae bacterium | reverse complement strand
GATCAAGAAGAAGGTCAAAATTGCGAACTTCAAGACGCAGACGCTCTTCTGCGACCGCGTAATCCGCCCGCAATACAGCTAAAGACGTGTTTGCTTGGATCAGCCGCAGATTTGAATCAGATTGCTCCGAGATATTGGTGGCTGGTAAGACGGGTAGCAGGTCCAATTGCATGGATGGGAGCAACCCCATTAAGCCCATGATCTTAAGACGCATCTGTTTGGTTTCTGCCTCGGCAGACAAACGCTCAACACGTAATGCAATCAGTTGAGACCGAAGCAAGCGCGACTCTGCACGTGTCAACTCGCCAGCCTTCTCAAGTCGATCGGAGACCGCACTGATACGTGTGATTTCTTCAACAACTTGATCGATTAAACGTAACCGCTCGGCAGCCACGGACCAAGCCGCCCAAGCTTCGCGGACCTTCGCTCGCATGGTCCACTCGGCATCGACCACCCGCCTAAGTTCTGCTTCGTAAGCCGTATCTGCAAGGTCCTTCTCAACGCCCAGCCGCCCCGAGATCGGGATCGTCAGGCTCGCTGTCAAGCCATACTCAAATGGGCCTGCAGGTGAGAGTAACTCGGCCCCATCGAATCCGAATACGGGGTCTTCCCAGAGCCCTGCGTTCTCGGCATTCGCCAAGGCGACCCCCGCCCGCAGTCGGGTCAAACGCAGGCTGGGATTGTAAAACAGCGCGATGACCTCGGCCTCTGCCGAGTTGATACCATCGCTGGTACTGAACTCAGAACTCTCTACCGAGTGATCGTCGACCAAGCGATGAGAGAAATCTCGAAGCGACTCGTCGTCAACAAGACGAGAAGCCAAATCAATTTCGTGTGCAGCAAGATCAAGCGGCAGAGGCTGGTAGCTCTGGCATCCGGCCAGCAGTACCACACATGCCAGTGGCAATACCTGCCACAATGTCCGCGCAAAGCGCGGAAGAATATGATTGTTCATTGTTAAAGTCCTGATGGCATCCTAAGGGATAGCGAGCTATCACCAAACGCGGTGATAGCAAGTGCTTAGCAACAAACCATCAGGGCTACACAATCAGACGCGTCGTCGAGAGATCGGCGATGCGTTGAGTTCTACCGGGATCAAACCACTTCGGGACATGTGGCGGACCAAGGCGATACGCCCAATCCGAAACAGAAACCGTGACCAGCTCCAGCGGTACCAACAGGGCGTCCGGCAGTACCTTCGCATCAAGCCGAGGAGCCGGCGTCAGCAACTCGGAGATTGATAACTCAAGATCAACACAACTGCAATCACCGTGGGGCTCCCCGACCGGTGCTGGCAGCGGCGATCGCTGAGCAGCATGGCTGCAGTCCAGCTCACAACTCTCGGAAGCGGCATCTTGAGGATGCTCATGCCCGCCACCCAAGCAGATCGTCCCCGCACCCGCGACCGCCCCAAACAGGGACTGAAGCAGCACGGCACCGACGAGCAGGATGGCAAACGTCTTAGGCATCAAAAGCACTATACGGTATATCGGGCTGAAATTTCAAATGTTATACGAGGCTAGGATGATTTTTATTCCTGCTTACGCATACTTAGGAAGATTAAACCCAAACGGCTAGGCGACAACAGCTTTACGGGCTCGCCGTACTGGCAGAGAGAGCTTGCGGTTCTTCAGCCCCATGAGCGTATCCGATTAATTCGAGGAATCTCCTAGGACAATCCCCTTAATATATTAGTCTGTAAACACTTCGAATCACCTTACCCGGGTCTGTCCATGGAGCACGATGAACTCAATGCACTTCGGCGGCATCACCCCGCCTGGAGACTGCTCGCGGCAGATAACGCGCCTTTAATCATTAGCTTTCTTCACCAAGCCTTTGTCGCACCCAATATCCGGGCAATCGCTGAGGACGACCTTGAAGAACAGCTCGAAGACTATTTGCATGATCTCAGGCAATCGATTGGTGACGACTCTTACTCACAATCCGCGTCGGATTATCTGCACCGCTGGGCCCACGGCGAACAGTCGTTTGTCCGGCGGTACTTCGCCGACCGTGGCGACACGGCATATTTCGACCTGACCCCCGCCAGCGAGCAGGCGATCCGGTGGCTGACCGAGCTGAAGCAGCGCGAGTTCGTTGGGACCGAGTCCCGGCTGCTCACGGTGATCGAGATGCTGCGTGACCTGGTTCAGATGGCCGAGACCGACCCGCGTGCTCGGATTGAGGCGCTGGAAAAGCGAAAGCGTACGATTGATGATGAAATCCAAGAGCTAAAGGCTGGCCGATTCACGCCCGGCGACCCGAGGCAGATCAAAGAGCGATTGTTCGCCCTCGAAGACAACGCCCGTCGATTGCTTGGCGACTTCCGGCAGATCGAGGCCAACTTTCGCGAGCTTGACCGTGATGTCCGTGAGCAGATCGCGGTGGCCGACGGTTCTAAGGGCGCCCTGCTTGACGAGGTGTTTGACCAGCGTGACGCTATTGCGGATTCGGATCAGGGCAAGAGCTTCAGCGCGTTCTGGGCCCTGTTGATGTCGCCTAAGCTGCAGGACGAATTGGCCGAGCTCTTGAAAGCCATCGGTACGCTTGACACCGCGCATGAGACCGAGCAGAGCGGAATCCTTGCACGCATCCAGGACTACCTACTCGATGCGGGCGAGAAAGTTCAAAGGACCAGCGCCTCGCTCACCGAGCAGCTTCGGCGTTATCTGGATGATAAGGTCTGGCTTGAAAACAAGCGCATTATGGCATTGATCCAAGATATCCAGACCCATGCGATGGCGGTCCACGATGCACCCCCGAAAAATCGCGCCTTTTCCATGACGGATGGGACACGGCTGGACCTGAACCTGCCCCTGAGCCGGGGTCTGTTCCGCCCGACACAGGCGCTGCGGCTTGATAGCGAGGCAATCCTCTCCGGCGAAGCGGAATTTGAGTTGGACGCGTTGTATCACGTGTTCGCCATCGATGAGGCGGCGCTGCTTCGCCATATCGAGCAGGCGCTTGACGATCGTCCGCAAGTCACCCTGGCCGAAGTCTGTGAGCACTCCCCGATCCAACAAGGGGTCGCTGAGGTGGTCGGCTACCTGCGGATCGCAAACCATCATGGTCATGCAACGATCGACGAGCATCACCAAGAGACCCTAACGTGGAAGGATCCGCGCGGCTGGGCATGCGAGGTGCGTGTGCCGAGGATCATCTTTACCCTGCCGACGCCAAGCCCCACAGTGCAGGCATACGCGGAGACGCCCACGGGCGAAACGGACGGCAGACCGGCATGATGGATCACACGCAGGAACAACCCGTCGGCTCCGTTCTGGTCTGCCTGATGCGCGGCGTCCTGTACCGCGACGAACACCCCGATCTGTGGCAAACACTCGTCCAGCGCCAGGCACCGGTGATCGACTACGTCCGTGTTATAGGCCTGGACTTACAGCTCGACGAGGACGAGGGATACGCCTACCTCTGCCAACACCTTGCGGACGATGTGGAGGAAGAAGAGCAACCTCAGACATCACCATCGCGGCCGCAACCCCGTCTAATCCAACGTCGGGCGTTGAGCTACCCGGTCAGCCTGCTGTGCGTCCTTCTCCGCAAGCGGATGGTCGAGCACGACGCGGGCGGCGATCAGCCACGACTGATCATCACGCGGGACGAGATGGTCGAGATGCTCCGCCTGTTCCTACCCACCCAGAGCGACGAGGCACGCATCGTCGAACAGATTGACAGACACATCAACAAGATCGAAGAACTCGGCTTTCTCCGCAAGCTCAAAGGCAAGGGCGACACCTACGAAGTGCGACGCGTCCTCAAAGCACTGGTCGATGCCCAATGGCTTGCGGACCTGAACGAGAAACTGGAGGCGTACCGCGGCCATGCCGAACCCACTCCTTGATTTCGCGCGCAGCGACACGCAGGCGGGCTACCGCCTCGAACGGTTCGAGTTCTTCAACTGGGGCACGTTCGATGGCCGGGTCTGGTCGATCCACCCCCGCGGCGACAACGCGCTATTGACTGGGGACATCGGCTCAGGCAAGTCAACCATCGTTGATGCACTGACCACGCTGCTCGTACCTCCAGGGCGGATCACCTACAACAAGGCTGCCGGTGCCGAGGGCCGTGAACGCAGCCTCCGCTCCTATGTCATGGGCAACTACAAGAGCGAGAAGGACGACCACCGGCTCAGCGCCAAGGCGGTGTCGCTGCGTGACAACAACCAGTTCAGCGTCCTGCTGGCGCATTTCGTCAACCAGGGCTTCGGCCTATCGGTGACCCTTGCACAGGTCTTTTGGATCGTCGATAGCGAGTCGCAACCCAAGCGGTTTTACCTCGTCGGCGACCAGAACATGTCGATCACGCAGGACTTCACCGAGTTCAGCAGCATACGAGAATTGAAACGTCGGCTGCGTGCGTCGCCCGGTGTTACGTTGTGCGATCACTTTACCCAATACGCCGGGACGTTCCGCCGAAAACTCGGGATCAACAGCAACAAGGCGATGGACCTGTTCTATCAGACCGTCTCGATGAAGTCGGTGGGCAACCTGACCGAGTTTGTTCGCGGCCACATGCTTGAGCCCGCGGAGTTCGAAACGAAGATCGATGACATCCGAAGAAACTTTGACAATCTCAATCAGGCCCACGAAGCAGTCATCCGAGCCAAGCATCAGATCGCCATGCTCGAGCCCCTGGTGCAGGACGCAGATAAGCATGACCAAGAATCGGCGGAGCGTCAGGACCTGATCGACTGCCGCGATGCGCTAGACCCCTATTTTGCCGACCAGAAAGCGGCGATGCTCAGGGATCGCCTAGCCAAACGACGGGTTGACTTGGCGCGGGCAGAAGACCGCCTCAAGCAACAACAGGCCGCGCTCGACCACCTTCATGAGCAGGAAGACAAACTCAAGCAAAGCATCGCCAGCAGCGGAGGGCAGCGCCTCGACGACATCGAACGAAGCGTCAACAAACTCACCGAGGAGCAGGGACGCAAGCAGCAAGCCGCGCAGCGCTACGGCACACTCTGCGAAAAGGCGGGCCTGTCAATAGCCAACAATGAAAAGCCGTTTCACACCAATCGTGAAGAAGCTCAATCACACCTCGGCACGATCGACCAACACAAGACGAAGTTGGAAACTGAGCAGG
>JBMYUK010000233.1:0-5125 GCA_049605275.1 Phycisphaeraceae bacterium | reverse complement strand
GCGGCCGAGGGGCGGCTGCGGCGGGGCGTCCGGGTCGTCGCTGCCCGAGGGTTTGAAGTCTTCCATCTCGGGGAGTTGGACGGGCAGGTCGCTTTCATCGACGGTTCGGATCTCGCCGTCGGGCCCGTGCAGGATGGGGAAGGGCTCGCCCCAGTAGCGCTGGCGAGAAAAGAGCCAGTCGCGCAGCTTGACGTTTTCTTTCGCGCGGCCCAGGCCTTGATCTTCGAGGTATGCGGTGATCTTGGCTTTGGCTTCGGGGACGGGCAGGCCGTTGATGCTGATGTCATCGTTGGCGGAGTTGACGCAAACACCGTTGAGTGTAAGTGATAATTTCGATTGATTATTCTCAGACTGTGAACTCCCGGTATGGGCGTATTCGTACACATAGTTTGATTCACGTCGCAATTTAAAGCCGACAGTTGGCCTCTGATTTCGCATTTTCACTAGCACGTCTGAGCCAACCCTATCGCTAGATTCAATACCAGCACCTACGGACTCTAGTCTTTGAATAATTTGGTCGGTATCGTTCGTGTTTTCCTCTTCAATCAGAAGTATAGAGTTAATTTTTTTGTCATTGAATGCTTGTTCTAGTAAATCAATCCAGCTTTGCTTTTGCTTATCTGGGTCAGCGACAACAATCTTAATTGGCAAGTTGAACTTACTGGCAAATTCATAGTCACGTTCATCGTGTGCGGGGACGGCCATGATCGCGCCGGTGCCGTAGCCCATCATGACGTAGTCGGCGATCCAGACGGGGATTGTTTCATTGTTGACGGGGTTGATTGCGTAGCCGCCGGTGAAGACGCCGGTCTTCTCTTTGGCGTCTGCCTGTCGGTCGATGCTGGACTTGCTGGCGGTTTGTTGTTGGTAGGCGCGGACGGCTTCGGCGCGTTGGGGGGTCGTGACCGTCTCGACGAGCGGGTGTTCGGGCGCGAGGACCATGTAGGTTGCGCCGAAGAGCGTGTCGGGCCGGGTGGTGAAGACGCGGATGGATTCGTCGGAGTCGGTGTGTTTGAAGTCGACTTCGGCGCCGGTGGACTTGCCGATCCAGTTGCGTTGGAGGAGCTTGATGTTCTCGGGCCAGTCCACGGTGTCGAGGTCGTCGATGAGTCGGTCGGCGTAGGCGGTGATGCGGAGCATCCATTGCTTGAGGGGGCGTTTGTAGACGGGGTAGTTGCCGCGTTCGGATCGGCCGTCGTTGGTAACTTCTTCGTTGGCGAGGACGGTGCCGAGGCCGGGGCACCAGTTGACCTCGACCTCGGCCATGAAGGCGAGTCGGTATTCGTCGAGCAGTCTTTGGCGCTGGTCGGGTTCGAGTTCGGTCCACTTGTGGATGTTGGGGTCGCCGATGCCGGCCAGCGGTTCGAGGGATTCGGTCGAGCCGGAGACGATGAGCTCGCCATCCGAGCCGATGTAGTAGTCTTCGCCCTCGAGTTTTTGGATGAGATTGGCGATGGGTGCGGCTTTGTTCTCGACGGGGTCGAAGTAGGACTCGACCATTTGTTTGAAGATCCACTGTGTCCACTTGACGTAGTCGGGGTCGGTGGTGGCGAGGGATCGTTCCCAGTCGTAGCCCATGCCGAGGCGTTTGAGCTGGGCGACCATGTTGGCGATGTTTTTCTCGGTGGTGATGCGCGGGTGGACGTTGTGTTCGACGGCGTATTGCTCGGCGGGCAGGCCGAAGGCGTCGAAGCCCATGGGGTGCAGGACGTTGTACCCGCGCATGCGTTTGTATCGCGCGACGATGTCGGTGGCGATGTAGCCGAGAGGGTGCCCGACGTGCAGCCCGACGCCGGAGGGGTAGGGGAACATATCGAGGACGTAGAACTTGGGTTGATCGGGGTCGAACTCGGGGTCGCCGGGGTTGGGCGTGGCGAAGGTCCGAGCGTTATCCCAGTGCTGCTGCCAGCGTTTCTCGATGGCGATAAAGTCGTATTTCATAGCGGATCGCTTGGGTCGCGGTCGGTGTCGGGGTGATGGATTAGTGTACCGCTGGTCGGCGGTGCGGGGGCGGATCGTTTGCGTTCGCGCGTTTGGGTTTAGGTGTTGGCGAAGCGTGCGCGTCGCGTGATCCGCAGGACGAGGATGAGGTAGGGGATCGTGAGCAGGAGGGCGGTGCCGATGATCGTGAACGGGATGACGGCGAAGAAGCCGAAGTTCATCGGGTCGACGAAGCGATCGATGATGACGACGAAGACGCCGACGAGCCCGTAGAGCAATAGTGCGATCAGGACGACGTATCCCCCGGCGAAGCAGGCGGCCTGGCACGCGGCGGTCAGGCTGTTGCGTTTGCCGAAGGCGCGTTCGATGAGCCCGACGATCGACCCGCCGAGCAGGACGACCGAGATGCCGCCGACCGCGACGCCGATGCCCACGCCGAGCCCGACGAGGAGGAAGGTCTGGATCAGTTCGATCGCGCTGTCGATGCCGAGGTTGTCGGTGAAGAGATAGACGACGAGCGAGATGTAGACGACGCCGACGGGCCCGGAGAGAAGCAGGCTCAGCGCGGTGATCGCGAGGGCTCGGGGGGTGTCGGGGTTTCGGGACCGGGTCTGGAGGGTGTCGCCGAGGCGGTCGGGGTTGAGGATTGCGGCGCGCATCTTTTGGAGGGTGGTGGGCTGGTTCTGGTTGCGGGGGCTGTCGAGTGAGGAGGCGACGACGCGGCCGCACTCGGGGCAGGCTTGTTCGAGGCCGAGGCCGAGGACGGGGTAGCCGCAGGTTTCGCACAGCGCGGGCCAGCGACACTTAGGCAGCGCGGCCGAGGCGGAGCGGTGGATCGCGAGGGCCCGGAGCGTGAACCACCCGCCGACGCCGCAGTAGATCAGGAAGCAGGCGAGGTACATCGTGCCGAAGAGCAGTTCGCGCATCTCGTAGGCGAGCGTGCCGTGGTTGTAGTTGCTGCTCCACATCGTGTCTTCGATGATGTCGACCGCGACGATCAGCGCGAGCGTCCACAGCGCGTGAAACGGCGTGAGCTGATACCACCGCGACAGCGATCGGCCCACGCTCTTCCGCCACGGCTCGATACTCGCGCCCCACGCGCTCGTCCCCATCGCGGCCAGCAGATACAACAGCTCGATGCCGATGATCCAGAGCCCGATGACGAGAAACACCAGCGGCACGTCCTCGGCCCGGAGGTATTGCAACTCGTCAAGAATGTCGCCGTACCAAAGCGCCGAATCGAGGATGACCAACCCGACGAGGAAGAGCGCGGCCCCGGCGAGGTGGATCAGGAGCGACTTGATCGCGCTCGTCTCTCGCCACGCCCGCTCGGCCGCGCGCCACGGCAGGAACAACGAGACGAACAGCGCCGGCAGCGGGTGCATCGGATAGGCCCTTGCCGCCCAGTCGTTCGAGTGATGGTGGTCGCCGCCGGTCATGGCGTGAGGATACCCGCAAGGCGATGCGGGAGTCGGCGGAGGGACTCGGCTCGCGGCGGTATCATGGATCGCCCGCGATACGAAATTGACCCCGCTTGAGACACCCGTTGATGCCCAGCCGATCCGACACCGCTAAAGCCGCCGCCCGAGGCCTTCGCGCCTTCGCCCCTTCGATCGGAGACACCCCCGTGCTCATCGGGTTCGATGGCTTTGTGGATGCCATCATCGCGGTCGTCGACAAGCGGCACGACACCGACCGCTACGACCCGGTCCACACGCTCGACGCCTTCGGCAAGCGCATCGTCGATTCCGCCGGCCGATCATCCAACGTCGAACTGGTCACCAAGCTCGAGAAGCTCGGCGGTAACGGCCCGATCATGGCCAACGCCATGGCCACCGCGGGCCTGCCCGTCACCTACATCGGCAACCTCGGCGAGGCGGCGCTGCACCCGGTGTTCAACGACTTCGCTCAGATCGCAACCGTCCACTCCATCGCCGACCCCGGCCACACCGATGCGCTCGAGTTCGACGACGGCAAGCTCATGCTCGGCAAGCACGCGTCGCTTAGACACGTCAATCAGGACACGATCGACAAGCAGATCGGCCGAGACCAATACGTCGAGATCGTTCGCCAAACCAAGTTCCTCGGCATGGTCAACTGGACGATGCTCACCCAACTCAACACGATCTGGGAAGCGCTCATCGAAGAGGTGCTGCCGCAGATGGACAGCGACCGGTACGTGTTTATCGACCTCGCCGACCCGAGCAAGCGGACGAAAGACGACCTCGCCGAGGCGATGGCGCTGACCAAGCGGCTGAATACGCAGTCGCGGGTCGTGGTCGGGTTCAACCTGTCGGAGGCGGCGCAGGTGGCCGAGGTCTTGGGCGTGGCCGTGCCCGCGACGGACATGGAGCAGAAGGCGGCGATCGAGCAGATCGCGACGGATCTGCGCGAGGCGTTGGAGGTGCACTGCGTCTGCGTCCACCCGAGAGAGGGCGCGGCCGCGGCGATCCAAAAGGGGTCGGGAGTTGTTTCGGCGATCTTCAAAGGCCCGTTCGTTGCCAAGCCCAAGCTGAGCACGGGCGCGGGCGACAACTTCAACGCGGGGTTTTGCCTGGGGCTGCTCGCGGGTCTGCCGATCGATGAGGCCTTGTGCGTGGGCACGGGCACGAGCGGGTTCTATGTCAGGAATGCCCACAGCCCGAGCCTGGATGAACTGGCCGCTTTCTGCGACGACCTGCCTGCGCCGGAGTGACAAGGCAGTTCTTCCACAGATTTCACAGATGACACAGATTCAAGGCAACGCTTCGCTTCACCGCAGACGCGCGGAGTGGGCAAAAAACGCAGAGTCTGTGTTGAGATAACCAAAACTTTCTGCCTTGCTCTGTGTCCTCTGCGATCTCTGTGCCTCTGCGGTGAAGCGAAGCGTTGCCTTGGGTTTCTGAATCTGTGCCATCTGTGAAATCTGTGGACGAATTGCCTTGATAAGAAAATCCAACAACCTGTCGCTTGAAGTCGTCCGGCCTGTGGAACTATTGTGGGATAATTGACATCTCCACGGACGGCTAGGATTTCACGGATGACCTCTGCACAGACCCCTTCTTTTGAACGCGGCCGGCGCACCGAGCGCAAGATCGACGTCAGCCAGCTCTTCGACAAGCTGCCACCCAGCGCCATCGAGGCGGAGTCGGCGGTCCTCGGCTCGATGATCCTCGATTGGCGGGTCTGCGGCGAGGTTGTGCAG
>JBMYUK010000232.1:0-5144 GCA_049605275.1 Phycisphaeraceae bacterium | reverse complement strand
GGCTCCTGCGGGGATGAACGGGCTTCCAGAGGATTCGCAACACGCGTGCGAAAAGCTCTAGGCCCGGTACTGTCAGTCGCTTACAGCATAATCCCTGACTACGGACCTGACAAGAGCAAACCCGAGCGAGCGGGCAGACCGCGGGGAATGCTCAAAACGTAGCCCGGCCGCCCAGATCAAGCCCGATTGTCAGATCGATCGGAGCCTCGACTTCCTGCATGTCGGTCCAGAGCCTGAATTTGACCGTGGCCGAGTGCTCCAGCGTCTCGATGTCGTAGGTCAGCCGCTTGCGAAGGCGTTTATCTTCGCCGTAGCCGATCGACTGATTGATGTGGACTTTTTTGATCCGCCGGCCGTCCGCATCGCGAAACTCAACCTCGGCAAGCTCCGGCCAGGTCTCGTCGAACTGCAGCGTGACGCGCGTCCAACGCTTGGGCTCATCGACCTGACCCCGCTGCCGCACGCGAGTGATCTCGCAGGTCACCGGCCCGGCGTTGACTTTATTGCCGACGGTCAGGCCGACGTTGTCGTGCTCGTGCCACTGCGACTCGCTGGCGGTCATGAAGCGCATGGTGCCGCGGAGATGGATCGCTTTGGCGTCTTTCGCGGGCGTGCCTCGGCCGTAAACACGCAGCGACACGAGCCGCGAGGCTTCCAGCGAGGGATTCCAATTCATCGCGCCCTGCACGAGAATGATCGGGTCTTTTTCTTCGACGATGAGGCTGTTGCCCGCGTCGTCCTCGAAGGCGTCGATCGACATGCTGCGCGGCCGAGGCAGGATCGACAGCCGCGGCGAGGTGAGCATCAGCGTGACCTGCGTGCCCGGTTCCAGTCCCAATCGAAACGCATCGCGATCGTCCACACCCTCAAACTTCCGCCCGACTTTGATTAACACCGGCTCGACGACAAAGCGTTGCGCTTCGTCAACCGCTTGCCCCTCGATGGCATCTTCCGCGCTTACCGGAAAGCACACCAGCAGCAGCCCGCAGCATAGTAAGACCCATGCACAGTTCGTCGTCATCCGGAAATCTCCGCGGCGGGCTCGAAGGGCTTGCCGATTGCAAGCGACCGTTCCGATTATAATCCGGAACTTTACCGCTCCCGCATACGATCCTTGTTTTGGCTGATGTGACGCTATCTCAACTCGCCGACAGCTCCGGCTGCTCCACCGACGCCGGCCCCTCAACGAGCCCGGCCAGCGATCCCGCGAATACCACCGGCGACGGGCCGAGCGTCTATCTCGAGACCTTCGGCTGCCAGATGAACGTGCTCGATAGCCAACTCGTCGTCAGCCAGTTGCGCGGCCTGGGCTATCGCTTCACCGACGAGTGGCGGGCCGCCGACGTCGTGCTCTACAACACCTGCTCGGTCCGCGAGCAGGCGGAGAACAAGGTCTGGTCCCGCGTCGGCATCGTCGGCAAACACAAGCGCGAGAGGCCGGGCACGGTCCTCGGCGTCATCGGCTGCATGGCCGAGCGCGACGGCACGGACATGATGAAGAAGTACCCGCAGATCGACCTGCTCTGCGGCCCGGGCGAACTCGATAAGGTCCCGATGCTGATCGATAACGCGTTTAAGACGAAGATCGCGGATGACGATCGAGAGACCCGCAGCAGCCAACACGCTGCGCCCGGGCGAACGAGCACCGACGAACTCACCACCGTCGCGCTGCAGGGCAACACCCACCGACGAAGCTCGACCCTCAGCGCCGCCAGCGATAAGCTCGAGCTCATCGACCTTTCCCGCAGCTTCGTCGCCGAGGACACCCAACTGCCCGGCGAACACATCCCCGGCGGCGGACGTTCCGCCTACGTCCGCATCACCCGCGGATGCAACAAGCTCTGCACCTATTGCGTCGTCCCCAACACCCGTGGCGCGGAAGTCCACCGCCACCCCGATCACATCGTCGACGAATGCAAGCGGCTCGCCGACCACGGCGTGATCGAGGTCACGCTCCTTGGCCAAACCGTCAACCACTACCACTACGACCACGCCGCTGCGCAACAGATCGATGGCGTTTGGCAACCTCAGGTCGGCACGGTCATCAGTCCGAACAAGGGCACCGGCGGACCCGCGCCTCGTTTCAACGACACGACGACGAGCTTCGCCGACCTCCTGCATCGCATCCACGAAGAGGTGCCGGCCATCGCGCGCTTGCGATTCGTGACCTCGCTGCCGCGCGACTTCGGCGATGACATCCTGCAGGTCATCGCCGACAGCCCGCGCATCTGTCGGTACCTCCACCTGCCCGTGCAGAGCGGGAGCAACCGCATCCTCGCGAAGATGAACCGCGGCTACCGGGTCGAGCAGTACTTCGAACTCATCGAGCGCGCGAAGGCGATGATCCCCGGCGTCACACTTGCAACCGACATCATTGTCGGCTTCCCCGGCGAGACCGACGACGACTATCAACAAACGCGCGAGCTGCTCGAAACCTGCCGATTCAAAAACAGCTTCATCTTTAAGTACTCGCCCCGGCCCGGCACCGCGGCTTTCGACCGATTGCCCGACAGCGTGCCCGACCACGTCAAACGCGAACGCAACAACGACCTGCTCGCGCTGCAGACCGAGATCAGTACCGAAATCCATCAGAAGTACATCGGCCAAACCGTTGCCGTCTTCGTGGAAGGCGTGTCACAGAAAACCCGCAAACAGAGCGACGAAACCGCTTCCGACGGTGAGGTCGTGCAACTCTCCGGCCGAACCGACGGCGACCTCATCACCTTCTTCGACGGCGACCCATCGCTCGTCGGCCAGATCGTCAACGTCAGGATCGAGTCGTCGCTGCCGCTATCACTCACCGGCAGTCTCCGCGGCGTCGGCACGGTTTAGCCAGCATCGGGCCTCGCGCCGTGTGCATCGTCTGAGTCGCATGTCCATCAGTATTGACGCGTTGCGTAGCCGCAGGGCAACGCACGGGGGTCGAGTCATGACCGACTTCATCACGGTCACGCTGAATAGATCCAAGCCGATTCGATCCACGCGTGTTACGCGGCGGCTGTAAAGACGCGCGAGGTTTTAGTGGGATGCGTCTGAGTCGGATCGAGGCAACGGCCGCGCGATTGGGATCACCCCGGTCCGACCGGCTGGCCACGCAGCATCCCGCGCACCGCGTTGAAGGGCGCGGCGATCACTTTCCGCCATTCGGCCTTGACGCCGTTGGCCGCGATGAGCAGGGCGGTCAGGTCGTCGTGGGTGAGGTCTTCGTGGTCGTCTTCGCGCAGCCGTTCGATGAGGGCGGGGATGATCGCGTCGGGCTCGTCGGTGTCGAGCGCGTTGAGCCGGTGCGCAAGCCCGCGCAGGCCGATCTGCCGACCGTCGCTGCCGCGCGCTTCGATGAGTGCATCGGTGTAGAGCAGCAGCATGTCGCCGTGATCGAAGGTGATGTCGGTCTGCTGATAGCCGGCGTCCTCGATCACGCCGAAGGGTAGGTCGGCCGAGGCGCTGGACGCTTTGTCCTCGGGATCGATGCCGAGGATGTGCCAGCGCCGCTGTTTCGCGCGGTACCACATCGGCGCGGGGTGGCCGGCGTTACTCAGCGAGAGCTTGCGCGACGGCGCGAGAAACGACATCGCGACGGTCGTTGCGAACCGGCCTTCGTCGGTGATCTCGGCGAACCTCTGGTTCATCGCCTTCATGAACAATTTCTGGCTCGTGAAGTTCACGTACCGCTGCATGAGCGATCGGAGGTCCTGGGCGGTCTCGGCGACCTGGCTGCCGTGGCCCGCGACGTCGGCGAGGATGACGCGCGTGATCCGACCCGAGGCGCAGGACGAGAGGTAGTACACGTCGCCGCCGCGCTTGGCGTTCTGATGCGGCTTGGCGTAGAGATAACCGTCGAGCCCGGTCATCGCGAGCGTCTGCTCCGCCGCCTCGGTGCCGCCCCAGACCTGGAGGCATTGCAGGCTGGTTGTCTGTTGAGGCTTCGCCATGATTTCAGTTTACTCACCCTTTACGCACGAGGCGTGGCGTCGTGGGTTTCGTATCGCATTTACAATTGGTTTCATGTTCGAATTATTCGACGCTCACCTCGACATGGCGATGAACGCGCTCGACCACGAGCGCGAGCAGACCCACCCCGTTTCGAAGCTGCGCGAGCGCGAGGCGGCGGGCGTCCCCGATGACCGCGGCGTCGCGACGGTGAGTCTGCCCGAGCTGCGGGCCGGGGGCTGCGGCGTCGTGCTCAGCACCGTCATCGCGCGGGCCAAGCCGTGGGTCGCCGCCGATCGCCCCGGGCAGCACGGCGACATCGACTGGCCTCACCCCTCCATGGCCTATGCCGTCGCGATGGGCCAGCTCGCCTACTACCGCCTGCTCGAAACACGGGGCCAGCTCCGCGTCCTGCAGAGCGCCGACGCACTCGCGCAACATCTCGCCGATTGGAACGCGGACCCGGACCAGACGCCGATCGGCGTGATCGTCACCATGGAGGGCGCCGACCCGATCGTCGAGCCCGAGCAGGTTCGCCACTGGCACGACGCGGGTGTCCGCACGCTGATGCTCGCGCACTTCGGCAAGTCGCACTACGCCCACGGCACGCCGAGCAGCGACCCAAACAACACACTCGAAGGCGACGGACCGCTGAGCACCGACGGCCAAAAACTGCTCCCCCTCATGCACAAGCTCGGCATGCCGCTCGATCTCACCCACACGTCGGACCAAACCTTTGCCCAGGCCGAAGCGCTATTCGAAGGTCGCATTTACTCCAGCCACACCGCTTGCCGCACGCTCGCCGACATGCCCCGCAATCACACGGATGCGCAGCTCAAGCGGGTCGTCGATCGCAACGGCGTCATCGGCGTGCCGCTCTTTAACCACTTCCTCGACGCCGCCTACGAAGAAGACTCGCCCAAGGAGATGGTGACTTACGCTACGGTCGCCGAGCACATCGACCACGTCTGCCAACTCGCCGGTCACGCGAAAGCCGTCGGCATCGGGAGCGACGCCGACGGCGGCTTCGGCAAGGAACACATGCCCGCCGAACTGGACACCCACCGCGACATCACGCGGCTTGGTGAAACGCTCGCGGATCGAGGCTACAGCGACGCCGACATCGCGGGCGTGATGCACGGCAACTGGCTGCGTTTCTTCGCCGAGACGCTGCCTTGACGTTTAGCGGTGACGCTTGCGTCACTTTCGGTTCA
>JBMYUK010000231.1:0-5145 GCA_049605275.1 Phycisphaeraceae bacterium | reverse complement strand
GGTCTTTCAAATCGATGAGCAGTACGAGGTGTACCGCGCGGCGAAAGCGCGGGCGGTCGAGCGATCGGACCGGCATGTTCTTCGCGATGGGCTTGACGCAGGAACTGAGCGAGCGATCGCAGGGTGGATGGCTGAGCGGCTGATCGCGGCGTATCCGGCACGTTGTGCCGGCTTGGGTCAAGGCGATCAATTGCTTGCACGTATCGCGTTATCGATTCAGGCGGACATGGCGGTGCTGCAACTCGACGAGCGGGGCGGCAACCGTTTGAGCTATTTGCATGTGGCCATGCCCAGCGGTTGGTCGCCGGAGGAGAAGATCGGTCGGCCCTTCGATGTGGTCCATATGCCGGTCCCGCACATCGAGCCCATCAACGCGAAGCAGGACGCGATCGCCAAGTTGATGGTCAACGCCACCAGGGGCGCGGTGCGCTTTGCGTGGACGATCACCGATGACGCGGCATTGAACCACCACCCGAAGCGCGACCGATCGATCGAGCACCCGACGCCGCTGTCCGACCACCCCGCGGGCGAACCGCTTCTTCGCGTCGAGCGGCAGGTGATCTGGGGTTTTCCCAAGCACCGCGCGGCGCTGTTCCTGATCCGGACGTATCTGTACCCGTTTGACGGATTGGGCGGCGGGGTGCGGTCGTCGCTTGCTCGGGCGGTTTCGGGGATGACTGAGGCGAGCCTGCGGTACAAGGATATGGATCGCGGATTGATCCTCGATCGGCTGGCGTAATCGGCGCGTGTTGTGCTACATTACGCCCCCGTCGATCGTTTACTCGAAGCGTTAAGTGCGGCTTTCGCAACGCGATAGAGGTCTTGTGCGATCGCCGCGGTTCCGAGCGTTCGGTCCGATTGGTTGTCCCACGTTTGATAAGGCGAGTGAATGAGCGGCAGCGACCAACCCGAAGCGTCTTCCGGCGGCGTGCAGTTCGATCTCGAAGCGGCCAATCACAAGACCCTGGCCGACACCAAGCTCTACAAGTACTTTCAGGCGGCGGTCAAGCACAAGACCTCGGACCTTTTGATGCGCGGCGGCGAGCCGCCGAAGCTGCGGATGCGGGGCGAGCTCAAGTCGCTCGACGTGACCCCGCCGACGGTCGACGAGTTCAACGCGATGATCTTCGAGGGGATCACGCAAGAGCAGAAGGCCGAGTTCGCGAACAAGGGCTCTTTGGACCTCGGCGTCGACTTCCTGGTCGACGGCGAGAAGCACCGCTTCCGCGTCAACATTTTTCTGACCCGCGGTCGATGCGCGATCGCTGCGCGGCGGGTGAGTAACGAGATCCTCGACTTCGACGATCTTTACCTGCCGCCTGCGATGAAGCGGATCACCGACGAGGTGCACCAGGGTCTGATCCTGTTGTGCGGCGTGACCGGTTCCGGCAAATCGACGACGATCGCGTCGATGCTTCAGCGGATCAACGAGACGCGCAAGTGTCACATCCTCACGATCGAGGACCCGATCGAGTACCTCTTCACCGACGCCAAAGCGATGTTCAATCAGCGCGAGGTGGGCATCGACGTGCCGAACTTCGAGACGGCGCTGCGAGCGATGGTGCGTGAGAACCCGGACGTCGTCCTCATCGGCGAGATGCGCGACCGCGAGACGTTCGAGGCGGCGCTGCAGGCGGCGGAGACCGGGCACCTTGTCTTCGGCACGATCCACGCCTCGTCGGCGACGCAGGCTTTCTCGCGCATCTACGACCTTTTTCCTGCGGAAGAAAGGGAAAACGTCCGCTCGCTGTTGGCTTATCAGATGCAGGCGTTCGTGTACCAGAAGCTGTTGCCGACGCTGATGCCGGACGTGCCGCGCGTGCCGGCGGTCGAGATTCTGCTGCAGAGCCCGCCGACGCGGAATCTGGTGCTGGAGGGTCGCGAAGGGGAACTCGAGAAGGTGATCAGCGACAGCCGGGAGGCGGGGATGCAGTCTTACGTTGATTCGCTGGTGGATTTGGTTGAGAAGAATTACGTGCATCCGAAGGTGGCGCAGGCCGCGTCGCCGAGCCCGGAAGAGATCAAGATGCGTCTGCGCGGGATCAAGACGAAGTAGACGGCGGGGCCTTTGTCCCTCAGAGAGAATGCTCCATGATTCAGATGATCGCGCAAGTCGAGGCCGAGCCGCTCTTTTTGATGAGCATCGCCAAGCCGGTCCTGATGCTCATCGTGCTGGGCGGCTGGGCCTGGCTGGTGGGTCGTCTGGATAAGGATGCCGGGTTTTACTACGCCAAGCAGGACAAGTGGGGCCTGGCACACCTGGGCGCGGGCCTGGTCGGTTTCGCGGTGATGCTGATCGTGCCGATCTTCTGGGTGGGCTTGTTTCTGGGCGTCCTGATCCTCGTCGGCGAAGCATCCGCGTACGTCGCGTATCGCAACAAAGTCGTGCCCGAAGACCAGCGGTGGAACCCCAAGGACATCGTCGATCAGCTGAGCCAGCGGCACGAGGTCGAACGCGCAGCCCGCGCCCAGCGACAGGCCAAGGTCAACCTCATCGACAGCGCGGGCGCGACGATGGAAGTCCCGCACGGCGACGACCCGCGCACCTCGGCCTTCGAGTTGTTTCAGGACATGCTCGTCTTCGCCGTGCCCCGCAAGGCCGACCGCATCGAGATCACCGTCGACGCGGAGAAAGCCAGCTTCGTCGTCCGGATCGACGGCGTGCGGTACGCCCAACCCGCGCCCGACAGAGACCTCTGCGTTCAACTGATCGACTACCTAAAAGAAAACGCGGGCATGGACCTCGCCGAGCGTCGTCGAAAACAGGCCGGCAAGCTCGCGGTCGAAGTCGAAGGTTACGACCAGCACACCATCAACCTCACCACCGCCGGATCGACGCGGGCGCTGCAACTGGTCATCGAGTTCGACCTCGGCGATCGTCACGACATCCCGCTTGATGAACTCGGTCTCATGCCGCGGCAACTCAAGGTGCTCCAAGAGCTCGGCCAGGAACTGTCGAAGGTCGTCATCTTCGCCAGCCCGCCCGGCACCGGCGCGACGACCACGATGTACACGATGCTCGGGGATCACGACCCCTACACCTCGTCGGTCATGACCTTCGAGAATAAGACGCCGACCGTTCTCGAAGGCGTGAATCACAACCTCGTTCCCGACGGCGCGAGCAAGGAAAAGGTCTATGAGGCGTTCTCGTCGCATCTGCGGACCGACCCGAACGTCATGCTGGTGGAGCAGGTGGTCAACACTGATATGGCCAAACTCATCGCGCAGTCGGCTGAGGACACGCGGTTTTATCTGCCGCTCCCGGCCAACGACACGCGCTCGGCGCTCAAGCTGTGGATCAAGATCGTGGGTGACCAGCGCCTCGCCGCCCAGTCACTCGGAGCGATCGTCAGCCAGCGACTGACGCGTCGGCTGTGCAAGACCTGCCGCGCCCCGTATCAGCCCGACGCCGCGGCGATGAAAAAGCTCAACATGACCAAGGAAAACGCGACCCACCTCTACAAGGTCTCGGGCAAGATCGTCGTCAAGGACAGCGAGTCGCCGTGCCCAGACTGCCACGGGCTGGGCTATCGCGGGCGCGTCGGCGTCTTCGAAGTGATGCACGTCGATCGCGAGGCCGCATCGCTGATCGCTTCGGGCGAGGGCGATCGGCTCAAGGCGCACCTCCGCAAGCAGCACATGGTGTACTTGCAGGAGGCGGCGCTCTCTAAAGTGGTCGAAGGCGTGTCGGACATCAAAGAGGTCACTCGCATCATGGCCGAACACAACAAAGGCTGATCCGTATGCTCATCCTGCTCAATCTCGTCGTCGTTATCTTGCTGTTGGTCTGCATCGCGATGTGGGCGACCTACGGCTTCTTCTCGGCTTTCATCCAGTTGATCATCGTGATCGGCGCGGGTGTGTTGGCGTTTGCGCTGTGGGAGCCGGTGTCTCATGCGCTGCTCGGGCGGATGCCGGCCTACGCGCACGGCGTCGGGCTGCTCGCGCCCTTTGCGATCCTGCTCATCGTCTTGCGCGTCGTGTTCGACAAGCTCTGCAGGGCCAACGTGCACGTGCCGCGCCTGGCCGATCAGATCGGAGGGGCGGCGTGCGGGCTCGGAATCGGGATCCTCGCGTTCGGGCTCGTGTTCAATGCGGTGAATTTCCTGCCCCTGCAACGAGATCTCATGGGCTGGGAGCCTTACAAGATCCGCGGCAACGACGTCACCGCCAACGACACCGGCCACCTCTGGCTCAATATCCACGCGTGGTCGGGGGGCTTCTTCACCATGCTCTCGGGCGGATCGATGCACCCCACCGGCGGGACGCCGCTCGTCGAGGCCAGGCCCGCGCTCGCCAAGCGCGCGCTCCTCTACCGCATGCCGCCCGATTCGAACCAGATGCGTTCGGCCCACCCCGGCAGCGTGAGCGTCACCGGCCTGCTCGCCGTGCCCGCGACCGAAGACGCCGTCCGTGCCCTCGCCTTGCGATCGACGCTCTTCGCCTTCCTCAAGCCCAGCTATCAGGTGCCAAGCGACATCGCGCTCGGCGAAGACGGCCTGGGCCTGGTTCGCGGGCTCTTCAACGAACTCGACCGACGCTTCGAAGACAGCGCGACTCACGGCAAACCGTCCGACATGATCGACATCGACGCGATCATGAAAGTCTCCCGCACTCCGCAATTCACCTTCCCCGCGGCGACCTCGCGCGACAACATCGAGCCTTTCATCGATCAAGTCGCCGAGCAGATCGCCGACGACATGGTGAACCGGCTGAGGCCCGTGCTTGGCCCCGGCAAGATGCTCTACGCCGTCGATACCCAGTGGAACAACAAATTCCCGGGCACGTTTAACACCGACGGCAAGCTGCGCGTCGCGATCTCCTCGGTAGAACTCCAGGCGAAGACCAACGACGGCTTCGAGATGATCGCGCCCGTCGGCTACTCGATCGAGTACAGCCAGAACACCGGCGGCCGCATCTTCACCGAGATCATCTCCGACCAGGTCGATGTCGATCTCCGCGACTCGGCGTATTCCAGGTACACCGAGCTGAGCATGGGCTGGTTCTTCGTCGTGCCCGACGGCCAGACGCCCGAGCGATTTTTTGTCCGCGAGCTCCGCTTCGATCTCGATCAACTCGAAGATGTCGCTGGTCAGGATTCGGTCGTGAATCAGAACATCGGCGCGTTCGCTCGTGCGATGGGTG
>JBMYUK010000230.1:0-5157 GCA_049605275.1 Phycisphaeraceae bacterium | reverse complement strand
CTTTCCCATCACACACATCACGCCTTGCTCGCTTCCAAAGACCAAAGCGCCCCAACCATGGAGGACCCCAACGCGTCTTCGAACAAGAAGCAGCGCCGCTCCTTCGGCGGCGGCGGCACCCCGACCTACCTCCGCACCGAGCTCTGGCAACGACTGCTCGAGACCCTCCACGAACTCGGCATCCTCAAGCCAGAGGCTCAGCCCGAGTTCACCGTCGAAGCGAACCCCGAAACCGTCACGCCCCAGCTCATGCAGGCCCTCGTCGCCGGCGGAGTCAACCGCGTCTCCATCGGCGCCCAATCCTTCGACCGCGACGCGCTCAAGGCCCTCGAACGCTGGCACGACCCCGACGCCGTGCCCCGCGCGGTAGATACCATCCGCGCAGCCGGCATCGATAACCTCTCGCTCGACCTCATCTTCGCGATCCCCGGCCAAACCCTCGACACCCTCGAACGCGACCTCGACGCCCTCATCGACCTCCGCCCCAATCACCTCTCGACCTACGGCCTGACCTACGAACCCAACACCCCGCTCGCTGCCAAATTACGCGTCGGCCAGATCAACCCGATCGGCGAAGACCTCGAACGCGACATGTACCAACGCGTCCTCGACAAACTCGAAGCCGCCGGCTACGAACACTACGAAGTCAGCAACTGGGCCAAAACCACCCCCCAAGCCGGGCCAAAACGAAACGCCGACCCGGATCAACCCACCAAACACCCACCGCCCCACCGCAATCGCTGCCGACATAATCTCGCGTACTGGCACAACAAAAACTGGCTCGGCGTCGGACCCGCCGCCGCTTCGCACATCGACGGCCGACGCTGGCGCAACGCGCCCAACCTTGCCCGGTACCTCGCCACCAGCCCGAACCCCGACACACAGGACCACGAACAACTCGACGCCGCCGGCCGATTCGCCGAACAACTCATGCTCGGCCTGCGCCTGCGCGAAGGCATCGACGCCGACTGGTTCGATCACCACCCCGCCCGACGCGACGATCAACGCGACACCGCCAACCAATGGTGCGACCTCGGTCTACTCGAGCGCACCGCCGGCCGCATCCGACTCACCCGCAAAGGCCTGTTCGTCGCCGACTCGGTCATCGCCAAGCTCTTATGAATCCGCGCGACAAGTCACAGCGTTAGACATCGGTGCGCATCAAAGATGACCCGCCGCGGCTCGCCTGGCGTGCCGAGCTTAACACTCAGCCTCATGCGTATCCCACAAAAATCTCGCGCGGCTTGATAGCCGCCGCGTAACACGCGGGGGTCGAATCGGCTGGGATCAATTCGGCGTGACCGTGATCGAAGTAGGACATGATTCGACCCCCGTGCGTTGCACGGCGGCTACGCAACGCGTCAATGCTGATTGACATGCGTATCACTTGCCCTTGCGCTTGCGCGACGCCTGGGCGCGGCGCTGCTTGCGGCTCAGGGGGCGTTGTTCGCCGTCGCCGCCGGACGCGCCGCGATTGGTCGTCTGCGCGGCCGGCGCGGGTTTCGCCCCGGCCGATCCGGGCCGCGACTGCGCATCGGGGTGCGACGCGTTCATCTGCTTGCCGTACACGTCGTTGAGCTGGACGTTGGGTTGCAGCCGCGCTCGGAACGCGAGTTCGGTGACGCGGTCGCGGACCATCGCCTGCATCTCGCGATAGGTCTTCGCGCCCTCGCGCTTGTATTCGATCCGCGGGTCTTTCTCCGCGTAGCCGCGCAGGCTGATCGAACTCTTGAGCTGGTCCATCTCGAAGAGATGGTCCTTCCACGCCTGGTCGAGGATCGTCCGCAACACTTCGCTCTCGAGCGCAGACAGCTCGGTGCGGAACAGCTCCGCGCCCTTGGCTTTGATGAGTCCGGCACGGTTGTCGGCATACGCGGCCAACTCTTCGTCCGACACCTCGCGGCCGAAGCGCTCTTTCACGTAGTCGCGCACCGCCTCGTCGTCGGTCAACGCCGCGCCCTGCCGCTCGGCGAGCCGGTCGAGCTCCCCGCCGTCCTTGACCCACTGAGTCATCTTCTCGCGAAGCCAATCGCGGAGCACCTTGCCGTCGGCCTCCTTGACAAACGCTTCCTGAGTCTCGTAACCGAACCGCAGCTTGCACCAGCTAAACAACCGATCCATCGCCCAGTTCTGGTCCTGCTGAGCGCCCTGCTCGAAGAGATCGAGGATGAACTGCACCGGGTAATCGATCTCGCGCTGCTCGTACTTATCACGCGCCTCGGCGAGGACCGCCGCCACGACCTGCTCGATCCCCTCCTTCTCGTCGGCCTGGGCCTGGATCTTCTCAGCATCGAGCTTGATCTCGAACTTCTGCTCGGCCCAAGCCTGAAAATCCTTCGCACCCAGCAGCGGATCGAGATACTTCGAAACGCCCGTCAGGTCCGCCGACTCCAGCATGATCTGGCCCTGCTTGACGATCTCGTCGCGCACCTCCTCGACGTTCATCTGACCCAGCCTGTTCTTGGGCAGGTCCACCTGGAACTTGGTCATCGCCCACTCGGACAAGGCCTTGAGGTCCCACTCTTCGGGCGGCAACTCGTCGCTCATGTACTCGCCGAGCGTGACATCGACGATCGTGCGAACCTCGTCCTGTGCCGCGCGACGGATCGTGCGCTCCAGGTCGTCCGCGTCGTCGAGGTGCAGCTTCGCCGGGTCGATGCTCACGTCCAACTGCTGACGCGCCCACTCGGCGACCTGCTCGCGCGCGTAGTTCTTATCGAGGTACTCGGCCGCGGCGTCTTCCACCGCGTCGGCGATGTAGTCGAAGATCATGCGATCGATCCCGTCGTTCTCGAGCACCTGCTGACGCGTGCCGTAGAAATCGCCGCGCTGATGCTCCATGACCTCGTCGTACTCGAGCAGGTTCTTGCGCCGCTCGTAGTTCTGCTGTTCGACTTTGCGCTGAGCGCGTTCGACGGCCCGCGAAACCATGCCCGAGTCCAGGGCCGTTCCTTCCTTAAAGCCCGCCTTCGACAACAGCGTCAGCGTCTTCGCGCCGGCGAACATCTTCATCAGCCCGTCTTCGAGCGACAGGAAAAACCGCGACGAGCCGTTGTCCCCCTGCCGACCCGATCGGCCGCGCAGCTGGTTGTCGATCCGACGCGACTCGTGCCGCTCGGTCCCGACGATGTGCAGGCCGCCCAGCGTCTCGGCGTGATCGAACACCTCCAGCCGGTGCATGTCGTGGATGCCCAGCTGCAGCCGGTCGTAATCCGAGCAGCCGTCGATAAACGCGACGCACTCCTCGGCCGAAAGATTCGCGTAAGCCGACTCGTTCGACTTGCCGCGCCCGCTCAGCTCGGCGATCTGGAACGCCCAGGCCCGCAGCAGCCGCACCTTCAGCTCCTCATCCGACAGGTCCTTCGCCTCGTTTTTCTTGATACCAAGCTGCGTGATCGCAAGATGGCGATACGCCTGCGCGACGAGTTGGTCGTCGTCCAGCTCGGCCGACGCGCCGGGAGGCAGGATGCCGCGCTTCTGCCAGTGTTTGACGAGGTCCTCGCGCGCGATCGGGCGCAGCTTGATGTCCGTGCCGCGCCCGGCCATGTTCGTCGCGATCATGACCGAGCCGAGGTGCCCGGCGTCTTCGACGATGTTGCCCTCGCGCTCGTGCTGCTTCGCGTTCAAGACGCTGTGCTTGATGCCGTACTTCCGCGTCAAACGCTGCGACAGCATCTCGCTCGTCTCGACGCTCGTCGTGCCCACCAACACCGGGCGACCCACGTCGTGCATCCGCTTGATCTCGTCGAGGATCGCTTCCCACTTGTCCTTCTCCGACGGGAAAATCAGGTCGTTGCGATCCTCCCGCGCGATCGGTCGGTTCGTCGGCACGGCCACGACGTCCAACGAATAAATCTCCATGAACTCGGTCGCCTCGGTGATCGCCGTGCCCGTCATCCCCGCGAGCCGCTTGTACAGCTTGAAGAAATTCTGGATCGTGACCGTCGCGAGCGTCTGCGTCTCGTCCTTGATCTTCACCCGCTCCTTGCACTCGACCGCCTGGTGCAGCCCGTCGGACCACTGCCGACCGATCATCATCCGGCCGGTGAACTCGTCGACGATCACAACCTCGCCGTTGTGGACGACGTACTCCTTGTTGTTGTTATAGATCGCATGCGCCCGCAGCGCGTTCTCCAGAAGGTGCGGAAACTCCATGTTCTGACCGACGTAGAACGAACCGATCCCCGCCTTCTTCTGCGCCTCGGCCACGCCCTCGTGCGTCAGGTGCGCCGCCTTCTTCTCTTTCTCGACCTCGAAGTACTGGACGTGTCGGTCGCGATCGTCTTCGATCTGCATCATCTCGCCGGTGAGCGCCTTGATCTTGTCGCGCATCGGCCCGATCAGCGACTTGTCGCGCGTGTTGCGGATGTCGCCCTCCAGTCGCTTGATCTCGACTTGCTTCGCGTTCACCCGGTCGTCCACCGCCTGCCACGGCTTTTGCATCTCCATGAGGTGACGCGCAACGGTGTCGGCCAGTTCGTAAGGCGGCTTGTTGTCTTCGGCGTACTTCGGGCCGGAGATGATCAGCGGCGTGCGGGCCTCGTCGATCAGGATCGAGTCGACCTCGTCGATGATGACAAAGTCGCGCTTCTTCTGAACCTGCTCCTCGACCGTGCGCTTCATGTTGTCGCGCAGGTAGTCGAAGCCGAACTCGCTGTTGGTCGCGTAAAGCACGTCGCAGGCATAGGCTTCTTTTTTAAGCTGCTGAGCGCCGAAGAACGCGTCGCGGGCGCTCAGCTCCTTGCCGAAGAGCTCGTGACCGGGCGTCTTGACGTACTCGGCCAGCTGCTTCTCGAACTCGTGCTGCGGGTGCGTCGCCCCGACGGTCAGGCCCAGCCCGTAATAGAACGGGAAGACCCAGTCGCGGTCGCGCTGTACGAGGTAGTCGTTGACCGTGACGACGTGACAGGTCAGATCGGCGCAGCACGCGACGTAACACGCCAGCGGCGCGACGATCGTCTTGCCCTCGCCCGTTCGCATCTCGGCGATCTTGCCCTCGCCCAGCACCATGCCGCCGATCAACTGCACGTCGAACGGCCGACAGCGAAACGGCGGCCGCGACTCGGGGTACAACGCCTTGATCGCTTTGTACAACGCGACCGGGAAGTCGACCCGCAGGTGCGGCGGCGCGGGCATCCCACCCTGCACGTGCTCGGG
>JBMYUK010000229.1:0-5216 GCA_049605275.1 Phycisphaeraceae bacterium | reverse complement strand
GCGCATCCGCGCGACGACGAGGACGTCGTGGTGAAGCCGACCTACGGCCAGCGTTGGCAGGACCAGCGGGCGGTCGCGGTGGATGAGGGTTTGATCGCCGCGGTCTTAGGCGAGTGTCACGGTATCACGGAGAATCGCAATCCGTACGTGCCGCCGAATCGCCTGGTTTGTATCGACGAGCAGACGGGACAGGTGCGGTGGACGCGCTCCTCGGGGAGGTTTTTGGACAACGAGCCGACGCGATCGCCCGATCGTCGCGCGGGCGGGGTGAATCTGCAGCTGACGCACTTCGTCGGGACGCCGGTGATCCATCGGGGCGTGGTGTACGCGCTGTTGCGACGCACGAAGAGCGAGGGCGACACGCACTCGGTTTGGCTGATGGCGTACGACGCAGGCGACAGTTCGCTGTTGTGGTATCGACACCTGTCGCTGGTGTCGCTGAGCTACACGAACCGCGATTCGTACCGCGTCTGTCCGCAGATGATTTTGCACGGCGATACGCTTTACCTGACCGATAGTCTCGCGACGGTCGCCGCCATCGATCCGCATATCGGAGCGTATCACTGGCTGCGCGTGTTGCCGGTGGGGTCGGGCGATCGCAAGACGCTGGTCGCGAAGACCAAGGGGCTGATCGCGCCGCCGGTGATGACGGAGGCGGGCCTGCTCGTATCGCTGTCGAACAGCAAGGATCGGCTGGTGCTCATTGATCCGGCGGACGGGTCGATGCTGCGTTCGTTTCGGGAGGACCCGCAACTTAGCGCGGCGGAGTATCTGATCGCCGCGGCGGGGGGGGCGCTGGTCGTCTCGCCGACGTCGGTGTCGTATTGGGATGAGAAGGAGGCGGCGGTGGGTTGGACGGCGACGCTGTCGCCGGGGGAGACGGTTGTTGCGCGCGGGGATGCGTCGCTGCGTTACGCGGTGCTGCCGACGAATCAGCGTTTGTTAGTGCTGGATCGCGCGACGGGAGATGTGCTCGATTCGGCGCCGGCGTTGACGGGAAACCTAGTCGTCCGCGAGGGTGAGATGCTGGCGCTGTCCGATCGGCGGGTGCACGCTTATACGAATTGGGAGCGGGTTTACGATCGCCTGATTCAGCATATCGAAGAGCGGCCGACCGACCCTTCGGCGGGGTTGTCGCTGGCATCGATCGCGATGCGGCAGGACGGCCGATCGGACTCGGTGCTCAAGGGCGTCGGCCACGCGCTGGAAGCGATCGAGCGGCAGCCGCCGGCCCGCGTGGGCGCGATCCGCGAGCGCGTCTTCGAACAGCTGCGCGAGCTCACGATGCAGGCGAAGGCCCCGGCCCTTCGCCGCTCGCTCTACGCCTCGCTGGCGCTGGTCACGCAGACCGCGGCACAGGAAGCGACCTATCACCTCGACGCGGGGCTGTACTTTGCGGAGATCGGCGAAACGCAGCGGGCGGTGGATCACCTGCACGCGGTCGTCGCCGAGCCCGCGTTCGCGGCCGTGGCTTATGAGTTCGACGGGGCGGATCGCTCGGCGTCGGCGATTGCGCAGCGGACGATCCAGTCGCTGATCGATCGGTTCGGCCGGGGCGTCTATGCGCAGCAGGACGCGATGGCCGAGGCCGCGTTTGCGACGCTTCAGTCGGACGGCCAGCCCGACCCCGTGGCGCTCACCGCGGTCGCGCGGCGGTATCCGTTGTCGCCGGTGGCGGGGCGGGTGATGCTCGAAGCGGCTCGGGCGCGTGTCGATCAGGGCCGACTCATCGACGCGGCGAGTCTCTTCAAACAGGCCATCGACCTGGCGAACGACCAGACGCAGCGCGATCGCGCGGCCGGGGCTTTGTTGTCGTTTTATCTGCAGACGCAGCGACCGGACCGGGCCGGCGACCTGCTCGATCGACTGGAGGCGCGATACCCCGGGCTCATGCCGATGGCCGATGAACAACCTCTATCATCCGTGGAGTGGCGGGAGCGCATCGACGCGGTCGAACCTCTCCGCCGAACGCTCGCCCCGATCGCGGGTGCGATGACGACGCCCGTACTGTTGCCCGGCCGACTCGTCGGCGACGCACCCGGGGTCGAGACGATGCACGAGCGCAAGCGTCTTTACCTTCATCACGACAGCGGCATCATCGCCGCGCACGGTCTCGGTGACCCGCTGCAGCCGAGTTGGACCGCGGCCTCGCCGGTTGAAACGAAAGAGCTTTTGTTGCTTGCCGATTCGGACGGCCAAGTGCTGTTTTGGTCGGTGGATCGCGGCGTCGTCTTCGCCATGGATCGATCGACCGGCGAGCGAATCTGGTCGACGACCGTGCGCTTCGACGAACCGGGCAACGATCGCCCACTCGACGATCGGCGCGCCTCCGGCGGCACCGGATGGCTCATCGCGGTGTCGGAGACGGTGCTCTGCATCGGCGAGCGGGGCACAGCCAGGCTGCTCGCCATCGATCGCGCATCGGGCAACGTCACGTGGCGTGTCGCCTTGGACATGACCGCCATGACCGGGCTCGATGCGGACGGGTGGACCGTGGCCGCCGTCGGTCTCGGCGGTCTGCCGCAACAGGTGCGCAGCGGGCGGCTGTCACTCTTGCTACTGACCGATGCCGAGCCGCAACTCGAACAGGGCGACGTGCGTCTGGGCGTCTCGCCTTTCGCTGTTGATCTGCGCCGCGGCGAGGCGACCGTGCTCGGCAGTTCGGGCGTCGCGTCGATCGACACCCGCACGGGTAACACCTTGTGGAGCAAGCGTTTTCTCAATCACCAACTCAGCGGGGCTCACGCGCTCTCCGATGACCTCATCGCCGCGGAGACCACCGACGGCCACATCCATCTGCTCGACCGTCGATCGCAGGGCCAGACCCTCGGCAAAACCGCGGTACGTAGCGCCGGCGATCGCCGTTCGATCGATCTTCACGCCGCTGACGGACGCTTCTGGGTGCGCAGCGGACGCGGTGTCTTCTGCCTCGACGAAGAGCCGATCGTTCAGTGGCGCGACGCCGTGCAGACCCCGCGGCAGGTTTCCCAACGCCTACTCGTCGGCCGTGACGTCGTCGCCGTCCTCGCGCAACCGAATCCCGCGCCGGTGCCCAACGGCGCGAGCCTGCTTCTCTTCGAACAAGAAGGCGGTCGACTCTTGCAGCAGTACACGCTCGGCCCGTTCGAGAACCCGCTCACGCTCGAACGAGCGATCCCCTGGGGCACCGGTCTCGTCATCCCATCGACCAACCAGACATTGTTCGTGCCGGGTAGCAACGAGTAACGAAGTCACTTTGCGGTGCGGTGTTGAAACTCGTCAGGCCGCGAGATCGTGCGCGTCGCTCGCCGATGCGCCCTGGTGGCGCTCGACCATCTCGTCGTATTCGCTGAAGTCGATCGCGATGAACGGACCGGTCAGCGCCGGGTCGAATTGCGTGCCCGAGCAGTCGGCGATCTCGGTCAACACGCGGTCGCGGTCCATGGCCTTGCGATACGAGCGCGTCGAACTCATCGCGTCGAAGGTATCCGCGATCGCGAGGATGCGGCCGTAGAGCGGGATCGCTTCGCCGGCAAGCCGAGTGGGATAGCCGCGCCCGTCCCATCGTTCGTGGTGATACAGCACGCCGTCGAGGACGTCCTCGATCTTGGGGATGCCCTTGAGGATGTTGTAGCCGATGCGCGGGTGCTTCTTGATCTGTTCAAACTCTTGGTCGTTGAGCCGGCCGGTCTTGCAGAGCACCGCCTCGGGCACGCCGATCTTGCCGACGTCGTGGACCAACCCGCTGATGCGGATGCGTTCGACCTCGTCGGGCCCCAGCCCGATCGCCTCGGCCAGCCTCGTGCCCAGCCAGGCGACGCGTTCGGAGTGGCCGTGCGTGTACCGGTCCTTGGCGTCGAGCGCCGTGGAGACCGCCTCAAGTGAACCGATAAACATGTTCTTTTGCTCAACAAAACGGGCCGAGTTTTCGTGCATCGCGCCGAGGAAGCCCGCGATCGCGTCGAGGAGTTGGATGTCGCCGGCCGTGGCCTCGGCGTCGGGGCCGGTCTTCCCGCCCGCGAGTACCAGCCCGATGATCCGGTTGTCGTGGCGGATCGGTTCGAGGATGACTTCCGAATGCACCAGGTCCGCCAACTCGTGCTGACCCACCTGCAGGAGCTTGCTCCAATCGGCCTCGGACGTCGTCTCGATCATCCGCGCGGTCATCTTTCGGAACGCGTCTGGATCGAACGCCATGTCACCGGTGACCAGGCACGCGTCCTGCAATCCCGAGACATCCTGTTCGTCTTCGATGAATCGCACCGCCGCCCAGCCGAAGCCCTGCGTAAGTCGGATCTGATCGCAGATCCCCTGAGCGAGCTCGAGCGGCGCATCGGTCGAGCGCATCGACTTGCCGATGCCATAGAGCAGGGTGATGTTCTCGTAGGATTGTCCGAGTTGCTCGGCCAGGTCGTCGACGGCGTATTGCGATTGATCGGCCGCGCGAAGGTCTGCGAGGCTCCAAGCCATCGCCTTCATCGCCGGGGCCAGATCACTCGCGGTCGTCGGCTCGCGATCGTCGTGCCGCGCAGACACAAGCACGAATCCATCGCAGGGACCGTCGCGGTCGGCGATCCACGCGGCGACGCGGCCGGCTTCGATGTCGATCGGACGTTCGGACTGCTGAATCGCCTCGAGTCGTTTCGCGATCGATTCGCTCAAGGCGGGCTCGTGTCGCAGCCCATAGCGCTCGGCGAGTTCGCTAGTCGGGCCGAGCGGCTTGACACCTTGCCCATCGACCGCCCAGACGTGCAGCGACAACTCGGCGCAGCGCTCCACGAAGGTGCGCGTGGCGTGATCGTCCATCGGTTTGTGCAGGCTGCCATGCATGAGTTTGCGTCGTGTCATGTCGAATCAGTTCGCGTGAATCAGGCGGCCGCGTCGAGCATGCCCTGGACCTTAGTGATGAGATCGGTCGGGCCGAACGGCTTATCCATAACCAGTTTGATCCCGGTCTTCGCGAGTTCTTCGGGGGTGATCTTGTGCCCGCGGGCGGTGAGCAGGATGATCGGGATGCCCGCGGTTTGCTGGTCTTCGGTCAGCGCGAGACTCATCTCGTATCCCGAGAGCAGCGGCATCTGAAAGTCCGTGACGATCAGGGCCGGGCGATGCTCGCGAGCGAGGTCCAGACAGTCTTTCCCGTTCGACGCGACGAGCACGTTGTAGCCCTCGCGCTTGAGCTTTGCGCCGACGAGATGTCGGATGTGCGGTTCGTCGTCCGCGATCAAGACCGTCAC
>JBMYUK010000228.1:0-5235 GCA_049605275.1 Phycisphaeraceae bacterium | reverse complement strand
CGCAACCGCGTGTTCCGCATGCCGATTCACTTCGACGAATCCCCCAGCGACTTAATCAATAGATACATCCCCGCCGCCATACCCAACAGCGAACCGGTCACCGTCAGCCACGGCAGCGTGCCCCACGCCCGATCGCCGAGAAAACCCAGCCCACCGAACAACCCGATGCCCACCGCCAATTCCAAGCCCGCCCCCGCCGAGGCCAGGCCCTGCCGCCGACTGTCGCCGTCCGCGTCGGCAGCGTCGCGCGAACCCGGCCCGTCCAGCCCGAAAAAACGACGCGACCACTTGCCGCGCAACCCGCCGTCAGGCTCGGTCTGACCCTGGGGCCCATCCGTCTCGTTATCGCTGGATTCCTCGGACGGCATCGCTGAAAGCTACCTCCGAATCGTCGATCAGCATCGACCTCGACAGACCGACGCCTACTCCAGCGCCGCGGCGCCGGCGATGATCTCGCTCAGCTCGGTCGTGATCGCAGCCTGCCGGGCGCGGTTAAACTCGCGCTTCAGCGACTTGCCGACCTTGCCGGCCGCGTCCGTCGCCGCCTTCATCGCGACCATCCGAGCCAACTGCTCGCTCACCGCCGCCTCGTTGAACGCCTGATACAGCGTCGACTTGACCGTGATCGGCAAGAGCTCGCCGAGCAATTCTTCCGCGTTCGGCGAAAACTCGTAATTCGCGCCGGCTCCGGATGGTGCAGCGCCCTCGCCTTGACCGCGGGCGGCATCCGGAGCGGGCGGCTCGAGCGGCAACAGCGTCATCACCTCGGGCGTCTGCTTACTCATCGAAACAAACCGCATGTACGCCACGCGCACCGCGTCGTACTTGCCCGCGATAAAGTCATCCATGTACCGCTGCGCGAGCGCCTGGACGTCCTCGTACTGCGGGGTGTCACCGATGTGATCGTGGAACGCTTCGAATTCGAGCCGCGAAAACTTGAGCAGCGCAACGCCCTTCTTGCCGACGACCTCGGTGTCGATGTTCGACGGGCCGATGTTGCGGATGTGCTTGACCGCCGGACGCATGACGTTCGCGTTGTACGCGCCGCAGAAGCCCCGGCTGGCCGAGAGGATCAGGATCAACTCCCGGCCCGAGGGCTGGTCGGGCGGGCTGGCCAGCGGCAGATTCAGATCTTCCCCGCCCAGCGACGACGCGACCTCGCCGACGACCTCGGACACCTTGCGGGTATAAGCCTGGGCCTCGGTCGCGCGCTTCTGCAACTTCTGAAAACGAGCGGACGCGATCAGCTGCATCGTCTTGGTGATGCGCTGGATGTTGCCCACGGCCTTGATCCGGCCCTTGATTTCTCGAATATTCGCTGGCATAGGACGGGTATGATAACCGCTCCGATCGACGCGTGGTAGCCATAGCCCCGCGCCCCGAGGACAACACGGCCAAGCAAAAGCCGCTCCGCGTTGCGAAGCGCAACGGCGAAGCGGCTGGGGAAATCATTCAAAGCCGGTCGAGACTCAGCGGCAGTACACGCCGGTCGACACCCAGACCCGCTCGTAATAGCCGGCCCGGACGCAGACGCGATACGGCGTGCCGCAGCGGCGGTAGCGCGTCTCGTACACCGGCGGCCGATACACGCGCGACCAATACCCGCCGGAGCGGGGGTTGCTGTGATAGACCGTCGTGCGCTGGACGTGGGTGTTGCGGTGGACCGTCGGCTGATGGCCGTACGACCGATGCGAACCCACGTTCACCGAGAACCGAACGTTGTCGTTGCGGTAACTGATGCGCGCCCGGCTGTCGTAGCCGTTGTGGTGGTAGCCGCGCTGGACGTGGCCGCGGTGAGCGTAGTGCCCGCCGCGGGAGTTGCGGTGCCAGCCGTCGTGCGAGGCGCGATGGTGGCTGCCGTGCCAGCGGTCCTGCGACCACCGATCGTTGCCGCAGGACCCCGCGTCGGCGTCGCCGGCCGGGGCAACCCCGAAGCCAACGGCGGCCAACCCGATCGCTGCGACCTGGACCCATTTCAGTTTCAACATGATGCGTTCCTTATGTAGAAAGTCGTGGCGGAGTTTCGCATGACGAGGCCTCGTGTCACGCGGCGCGCCGGACGCGCCGCCCGGCTGAAAACGCGGGGCCGGCCGCTCCACACACGACCGTTGCCCGCCTGACCGTAACGACGCGATCATACTGCAAGCGGTTACTCACGCAAATACTTTTTCCTTGTTTTTCAACGAAATACGATCTATCGCACGCGATATCACAAAAATACGGGTACGTACTATGCGAATTTGTGCGCGCCGAGCGCTCAGCAACCTCGGGTCATCCCGCATAGGCCGCGCACGCTTAGAAAAAACCCGCTCGCGCGGGCGGGGAACGGATGGCCCTGATAAGCGAAGCTGCTGAGTTACCGACCGCGGCGCTTGAACTTCGCGCCGATGCCGCGCTTCGGCATCGTCTTGGGCACCTTGCCGTCGGGGAACATCGCCTTCAGCTCGGCCTCGCTCATGCCCGACTCGTTGTGCTCCGGCTTGACCACGCGATCGGCGGTCGTCGCCTTGCCCTCTTGCTTGTACTTGGTCTGCGCGGCCCGCTCTTCCTGCACGTCCTTGGGGATTCGCCCGGGCTTAAAGTCCGGGTACTGCTTCTGCTCGATCAGCACGCCGACCAGCTTCTCGATGTCGCTGAGCATCTGCCCCTGGTCCGGCGAAACGAACGACCACGCCACCCCGCGACGCCCCGCACGCGCCGTTCGGCCGATGCGGTGCACGTACACCTCCGGGTCCTCGGGCAGGTCGTAATTGATCACGTGCGTGATGTGCTCGACGTCGAGCCCGCGCGCCGCCAGGTCCGAGGCGATCAGCACGTCTACCTTGTTATCGCGCATCTGCTGCATGACGCGCGTCCGCTTGGTCTGGTGCAGGTCGCCGTGGATCTCCCGGACGTTCAGCCCCTTGTCCTTCAGATACGTCGCGACCTTGCGCACCGTCATCTTCGTCCGGCAGAACACGACCGTGGTCTCCGGCTTTTCGTTCTGCAACAGGTGCAAAAGCAGCTGCTTCTTGTCCCACCGCTCGACGGGCAGGTGCGTCTGATCGACCATCGAGACGGTGAGCGCCGCGCCAACGGTCGTAATCTTCTCCGCGTCTTCGTGCATGAACGCGCGGGCCAGGCTCTCGATCTCCCGGTCCATCGTGGCGGACACGAAGATCGTCTGGTGGCTGCCGCGCATCTTCGAGAGGATCTTCTTGATGTCGTCGCGGAAGCCGATGTCCAGCATCCGATCGACCTCGTCCAGCACGACGTACCGGATATTGCTGAAATCGAGCATCCGTCGGCCGTGTAGGTCCATGACCCGTCCGGGCGTGCCGACGAGGATGTGCCCGCCCTTGTCCATCGAGTCTTGCTGGTCGCGCATCGACTCGCCGCCGATGATCGACGTGACCTTGATGGCCGTGCCCTGGGCGAGGTCCTGGATTTCCTTGGCGATCTGATTGGCGAGCTCGCGGGTGGGCGCGAGGATGAGGGCTTGGCCCTTGATGTCCGGATCGGCGTTGTGGAGGATCGGCAGGGTGAACGCGGCGGTCTTACCCGTGCCGGTCTTCGCCTGCCCGATCACGTCCCGGCCCGCCAGCGCGACGGGGATCAGCTCCGCCTGGATATCGGTGGGGTGGACAAAGCCGTGGGCCTTGATGCCCGCGAGCACGTCGTCGCGCAGGCCCAGATCGTCGAAGGTGACGTCGGTACGAAGGGTGTCTGACATAAAGTGCGGTCGTCTGGAGCCGATAGAAACGCGGATCGGCGGGGGGTGAGCGGCAATAGTGGCAGCGCCGGCCCGTCGAGGCCGATGTCTACCCTGTCCCCCGTCGGCATTCGTGCCGCGGGGCCCGGGCCGCTTCGTTTCCCTTAAGCGACCTCCAACGCACAAACTATATTAGGAGTACGCTGGTGATACAAATGTCCAGCCCCCTCTCGATCTCAAAGCCCGTCCGACTCCAGGCCCCAAGCCTCGGCGAGCTGTCCTGGCTCGAAGTCGATCTCAAAGCGATCGAACACAACTTCGACCAGATCAGACAAGCCGTCGACCACGCCGCCGCACGCGACCCCCACGGACGACCCCTCCCACCCGCCGAACAGGCACGCACCATGACCTGCGCCGTCGTCAAAAAAGACGCCTACGGCCTCGGCTCGGTCCAGATCGCACACCGCCTCGTCAAACGCGGCGTAGACATGCTCGCCGTCTACTCCCCCGACGAGGCCGAGCACCTCATCAGCAACGCCGTCGCCGCGCCCATCCTCGTGCTCATGCCCATGCGCGAGCTCAACCGAACCGACGGGCTCTACCGGCACGCCGTCGCCGAGAAACTACACCTCTCCATCCACGACCGCGAACAACTCGCCGAACTCAACACCATCGGCCAGCAGCTCGGCATCAAGCTCCCCTGCCACCTCTACATCGACACCGGCATGTCACGCTCCGGCCTCTCACCCGATCAGGCCCTCCAACTCCTCCGCGAAACCGACACCCACCGCTACGTACGCATCGCGGGAGTCTTCACTCACTTCGCCTCCAGCGCCGAAAACCCCGAATTCACCTTCAAACAGCTCGACCGCTTCAACGACGCCGTCCAACAAGCCGCCGAAGCACTGCCCCCCGACGCCATCCGACACGCCGCCAACACCACCTCCCTCCTACGCTCCGCCGCGACCCACCTCGATATGGTCCGCTTCGGCGTCGGGCTCTACGGCTTCGGCAACGCGCCCGAACAGCCCGGCCCCGGCCCCTGGCTCGGACAACTGCCAGAACTCAAACCCGTCCTACGATGGTGCTCACGCGTCATCCACCTCCAGCACTACAAAAAAAGAACGCCCGTCTCCTACGGCTCCACACACAAACTCAAACGCGACTCAATCCTCGGCGTCGTCCCCGTCGGACACGGCGACGGCTACCCCGTCGCACTCTCCAACAAAGCGGAAATCCGCATCCACCCCCAAGACCGAAGCAAACCCGTCACCGCCTGCAAGGTGCTCGGCACCGTCTCCATGGACCAGATCGTCGTCGACCTCACCGACCTCGTCGACGACCCGACCGCCGACAACCGCTTCCTCCAAAACGCCTGGGCCGAGATCATCAGCCCCGACCCCGACGCCCCCAACGCCCTGCCAAAACTCGCCAGCCTCGCAAAAACCAACGCCTACGAAATGCTCTGCCGCCTCTCCCCCGGCATCCCTCGGCGATACATTCACTAAATCCTGACGCAATCCTAACCAACATCGTTGCCCCTC
>JBMYUK010000227.1:1359-5248 GCA_049605275.1 Phycisphaeraceae bacterium | reverse complement strand
ACATCACGGACCTTGCGTACTACACCAGGGTCGAGAAGACGCTCAAGCGGTTGATCGATTCGCTCAAGCCCCCCGCCGCCGTCTGTTTCTTTAGGCCGTTCAACGCCCGGCTCGCGATCCAACTCTGCCAAGACAGGGGACTGCACGTGCCCCAGGACATCTCGATCCTGACGTATCAGGACCTTCGCGCGGTGACGGAGATCCCGCCGCAGATCAGTTCGATCGACGACAACTACGAGGCGGTCGGTTACGAGGCGGCGGCGATGCTCGATCGGATGATGAACGGCCAGGCCGAGAGCGAGGTGCTCTACGTCCCGCCGCGCGGGATTCACGCGCGCACGACGACGGACTATTACGCGGTCGAGGATCCGCTGGTGGCCGAGGCGCTGCGGTACATCACCGAGCACCTGTCGGAGAAGGTGCGTGCGCACGATGTAGCCTACGAGTTGGCGGTGTCGGTGAGCACGCTGCAGAAGCGGTTTGCGAAGGCGATTGGGCGAGGGATGGGCGAGGAGACGCTTCGGCTTCGGTTGTCATCGGTGAAGGTGATGCTGGCCGAGCCCGAGCTCACGCTGGCGACGATCGCGACGCGGACGGGCTTCGCGAGCGCGGTGGTGCTGAGTCACGCGTTCAAGCGGGCGTTCGGGGTGACACCCGGGGCGTATCGCAAGCTCGTTACCGCGCGGGATTGATGCGGATCCCGTTTTGCTTTGACTTGAGGAAATAAGCGTCTTGCGTTTTTTATGGCATGGATCGCTATCGCCAAATGATCGGGGGGCAGGCATTCTTGCCTGTCGATAGGCCGTAGGCCTAAGACAAATCAAGATTCGGCTTCGCCGAACGACAGACAGGAATGTCTGTCCGCCTGCCAGAAAAAACGCTAGGTGCTCGAGCCGTGACGCGATGCGTCGCAGGCAAATTATCACACGCCGATCGCGTGTTTCCTGCGATGCGTAGCATCGCGGCGATGCTCGAGTATCGATCGAATCGCGAAGATTCATCACGTGCTTCTGCTTACGACGCTGAGTCGTTCGTTGATTTTGTTGGCGGGGTCATGTCTTCGTCGCCCGCTTCGGCTTGCGGTTCGTCGTCGACTTTCTTCACCTTGCCGAGCACCTCGGGCAGGTCGATGCCCGCCTGATTCGCCAGTTCGTGCATCGGCGGCAGCGAGCCGATCAGGCTGCTGACAAAGCCCGCGGTCGAGCGCTCGCCGCTGCCGCCTTCCGAGTCCCACACCGTGATCTTGTCGATCTTGAGGTTCTGCACCGCTTTGACCTGCTCGCGGACGAGCTCGGGCAGCTTCTCGATGATGAGCAGCGACGGCGCGAGCTGCGGGTTGTTGCCCGCCATCTTGATGAGCTGCTCGTAACCCGCCGCCTTCGACTCGAGCACCTTGCGGACGCCCTCCGCCTCCGCGTTGTACTTGGCCAAAGTCGCGTCCGCTTCGCCCTGCGCGACGCGGCGGATCCGCTCGGCCTCGGCTTCCGCGTCGATCTCGATCTGCTTGCGCTCGATCATCTGCTTGGCGATCACTTCCTTCTCCAGCCGAGCGATCTCCTGCTCCTTCTCCGCGACGAGCACGTCCTTGGCCGCCTCCGACCACGCGACCTCGCCGCGGCGCTTCGCGTCCGCCTCCGCCTCGGTCAGCGTCGCGCGGTAGTCCGCCACCTTCGCCTGCGATTCGTTCTCGCCCTTGACCGCGTTCGCCTCCAGCGACGCCACCTCGACACGCTGGGTCGCCTCGGCCTGCTTCTTGCCCTGCACCGCCAACGCCGATTGCTGCGCGACCGCGATCTCCTGCTCACGCGACGCCTGAGCCTCGCCCGTCACGCCCTCGGCTTCCAGCGACGCCACGCTGATCCGCTTGTCCCGCTCGGCCGACTTCTGGCCGATGTCCGACTGAGCGACCTGCTGCGACACCGCGACCTCGCGCTCACGGTCCGCCGTCGCCGTGCCGATCGATCCCTCCCGATCCGCGATCGCCGTGTCGACACGGGCCTGGTTGATCGCCTCGGCCGCCGCCTTCTTGCCGAGCGCCTCGATGTACCCCGACTCGTCCGTGATGTCGCGGATGTTCACGTTGATCATGTACAACCCGACCTTGTTCAACTCGAAGTTCACGTTCTTGTTGACGAGGTCCAGAAACTTCTCGCGGTCCTGGTTGATCTCTTCGATCGTCAGCGTCGCGATGACCAGACGCATCTGGCCGAGGATGATGTCCCGGGCCTGGTCGGCGATCGCGCGGTCGTTCAGCCCGAGCAGGCGCTCGGCCGCGTTGTTCATGATGTCCGGGTCCGTCGAGATGCCCACCGTAAAGGTCGACGGCACGGCGACGCGGATGTTCTTCTTCGACAGCGCGCTGGTCAATTCGATATCGATCGTCAAGGGCTCGAGCGACAGGTACGCGTAATCCTGAATGACGGGGATGACGAAGACGCCGCCGCCGTGCAGCGCCCGCGCCGCACGCGACCCGCCGACCTTGCCGTAGACCACGAGGATGCGGTTGGACGGGCAGCGTTTGTATCGCTTCACGATGAAGGCGATCGACCCGATGATGATGAGCACGGCTGCGAAGATCGCGATGATCGTGATGACGCCCCCGCCGCCGCCCTCTTCTTCCTGGCCGCCTCCGAGGAGCTGCGCAAGGGTGATCGTGGTAGTCCAGTCCATGAGAGTCTCCTGTGTGCGGGCCGAAGCCGGAAGCGGCTCGGCCGAGGGATGCGGGATGCGGTGCGTTTAGTCCCCGGTTGGACTGACGACCAGAACGTTGTCGCCGCGGACCTCGTCGATGCGCACGGCGGTGAAGGCGTCGATTTTTTCGCCGGACGACACGGCGTCGACCGTCATCTGCCGGCCCGAGATCGAGACGCGCACCTGACCGGTGCCCGCGCCCTTCTCGGGGATCGTCATGTAGACCGTGCCGATCTTGCCGGCCGCGTCGTTCATCTCGTACTTCACTTCGTGCTTGAGCTTGAGCGCCGCGAACATCATCAGCGCCGACAACACCATGAGCACGAAGCCGAAGCCCCCGGCGATGGCCGCGGAGATCGGCGTGTCCAGGCCCCACTCGAGCCGAGCGGCCAAACCCGCCCAGCCCGCGCCCATGAAAAAGCCGATGATCGACTGCAGGCTGATGAGGGAAAACCCCGTGCCGTGCTCGATGTCTTCGACGTCGAATTCGACGCCGCCGTCGAGCCCGCCGACGACGAACATGAGGAGCATGCGGACGAGAAACAGGGCCGTGCCCAAGAGGGCCATCCCCGCGTACACCGCCGTGTCGAGCCCGCTCTGCTGATAGAGGTACCCGAAGTCGATGATGTGCCGGAGCATGTCCATGGACAAAAGTGTATCAAGGGGTTGATCCCGGATGTTGGAAAGGCGAACGGCTCGGTCGCAGGTGCGGGAGCGCAATAGCCGGAGACCTACGGGCGCCGGACACGAGAACAGAGGCCTGCCGTTACAGCGGACCTGCTTTCTCGTCCGGAGCCCGTAGGTCTCCGGCTATTTTGAGTTGCGTCGGCCCCTTTGCGCCTACGATGTCGCCATGTCTCAAGCGTTTCTCATCTTGAACGGCGTGGTGTACGTCGCCCTCGCGGCGTGGTGCACGATCCTGCCCATGAAAACCAGCGCCGCCATCGGCTTCGGGCTGCCCAACGACTCGGCGAAGAGCGAGTATCTGGTCGTCTACGGCGGGCTCGAACTGGCGATGGGCGCGTTCTTTCTGCTCTGCGCGTTCAAGGCCGAACTGATCGAAGCAGGGCTGTGGTTTTCGCTGTTGACCTACGGCTGTCTGATGGTTTACCGCTGGGGGACGATCCTCGTGCTCAAGGACCTGAGCGCGTTCATCTACACGATGGTCGCCGTCGAAACCCTGATGACCGCCGCGAGC
>JBMYUK010000227.1:0-1349 GCA_049605275.1 Phycisphaeraceae bacterium | reverse complement strand
CTCTACCGCCAAGCCGCGGCTTAACCATCACCCAAGCACCACCGCACCCAAGCCAGAGCAGAGCGCACCCAAGCCGGGGCAGAGCGCAGCGCCGCCCCGGATCGAACGCGTATCCATCTATAAACGTGCGACGAGCGCTCGACCCGGGCCGCCGCTGCGCTCTGGCCCGGCTTGAGGCAAACGATGGGTGCATCGTTTTTCGCGGTGATCGGTTGCCGAGTCTTCGCGAGCGCTTGCGGGCGTAGCGCGGGAGTCGGTGAGTTAGAAATAGCGCGCCCAAAGCTGAGGTTAAGCGGACTTAAGAAGAGCGGGTTGCATAACGCCTCGGAAAACGAAGACAGGTATCCATGCCATCGACGATCCGCTGGTTGTATCGAAGCGCACCGCCGTACGCAGCGTTTGTCCGGCCCGTTGATCGAGGAAGTGAGATGCATCACGGCGCGAGGGTGCTCGCCGCGCTTGGGCCGCTCAACCCCGCTTAAGACGACGATGTCTGTTAGGACTGCGTCAGGGTTGCGTTAGAGCTTCCCAGTGCTCGGTAATCGCTTGGGGGTAGGCCTGGCACTCGAGGGCGAAGACGCGTTTTGCGAGGGTGTCGGGGGTGTCGCCGGGGTGGACGGGGCAGGTTTTCTGCAGGAGGGTGGGCCCGGTGTCGTAGGTGTTGTCGGCGAGGTGGACGGTGCAGCCGGAGGTGGTTTCGCCGGCGTCGATGACGGCCTGGTGGACGTGTCGGCCGTGCATGCCCTTGCCGCCGAACTTGGGGAGCAGCGACGGGTGGATGTTGAGGACTCGGCCCTGGAAGTCGTCGGGGATGACGAGCAGGGAGAGGAAGCCGGCGAGGACGACGAGGTCGGCGTGGCAATCGCGGCAGAACGCGAAGAAGGCTTTTGAGTAGGCCGCTTTGTTGTCGTACTTGCTTCGGTAGAGGCCGAGGGCGGCGAAGCGTTGGGTCTGTCGAATCGTTTCGTAGGCTTTGGGGTTGGAGGCGATGACGTGGACGATGCTTGCGTCGAGTTGTCCGGCGTCGATGCGGTCTTGTAGGTTGAGGAGGGTCGTCCCGCCGCCGGAGATGGCGACCATGAGACGTGGTGTTCGCGGGGTCTGGCTTGTGGGGTCGGGCATGCCGGTACGATAACGGGTGGTGAGCGATGCGACCGAGACAACGCGTGTGGCGGGGGTGACGCGGCTGGCGCCTTCGCCGACGGGGACGTTGCACCTGGGTAACGCGTTGACGTTCGTGGTGAACTGGGCGTTGGCGCGTCGGCTGGGCTGGCGGGTGGTGCTTCGGATGGAGGATTTGGACGCGGCCCGGGTGCGGGCGGGTGCGGCGGAAGAGGCGGTCGAGGTGC
>JBMYUK010000226.1:3240-5263 GCA_049605275.1 Phycisphaeraceae bacterium | reverse complement strand
TCGGCCCGGTGGTCGATGGGGTCGCTCTTCACCTGTTCGGGCGAGACGGTGTGCACGCTGCCCAGCAGCGGACGGCCGCCGGACAGGGTGTCCTCGTCGGTGATCTTGACGATGCCGAAGTCGATGAGCTTGACTTTGCCTGACTCGGTGATGAGGATGTTATTGGGTTTGATGTCGGCGTGGACGAAGCCGGCGTCGTGCATGCACTTCAGGCCCTTCGCCGCGGCGTGGAACAGCTTGCAATACCCCACCATGCCGCTGAACTTCACCGTCTCAAGGGTCCGGCCCTCGATCAGCTCCATCAGCACCAAGACCTCGCTCGTTCGCAGCAACGCCCGCTGTCGGATCAGCTTGTGAACCTTGCGGAGCATCGGCGAGTCGAGTTGCTTCGCGATCTCGTATTCGTTTACAGCTTGGTCGATGAACCGCTGCTCGGCCGCGGAATTCTTGAGGACGCGCTTGAGACAGAACTGCTCGCCGTGCTTGTTACGCACAGCGTACAGCTTGCTGGCAGCGCCCTCGCCGAGGGTCGCTACGACATCAAAGCCCGCGATCTGGTGAAACTCAGCCATTGCCGGGCAACGCGACAAGCCCTAACCCTCGTTTTAGAGGTGACTTACGACGCGGTGCGTTCCCTGGTTGTCCCGATATAAACGAATAACGTATGGTCATACTTTACGTCCGTCCCCGGTCGGCCGCAACGGTCGTGCCGACACTTTAAGGACGGGATATGCGCCCGACCCGTTTCAGCTATCGGCGATGTCGAGGGTCGGGGTGAGGCGGGCTGTCGTAAAGACAGCGGTAACGGTGGAAGAACAGGTGGAGCAGATCGATCGACCGATCGAGCTTGGCGGGCGTTGGATGACGCCGCTGATGAGCGGTATCGCCGCTGCCGTCGGGCAATCCCGGGTGTCGTCATCTCCGGGTTTGTTCGCGATGGAGCGGGATATACCCTGGCTGATTCGACCCCCGCGCGTTACGCGGCGGGTGCATAAAAGCGCGAGATTATCGTGCGGTGCTTGACATTGGCCACAAAGAGGCGAGACGATCGATATACATTGGCAAAACACGCGCAGCGTACCCCAGAGCGGGTGGGTTGCGGGCTTGTGCGCGGTTTCCCGGAAGTCTCAGGCAGACGACGCCTACTCGCGGATTTGCTTGCGGAACGCCCCGGCGGGGAAGTACGGGGCCAGCGAGTCGGCGGATCGGCCGGTGTGCAGAAAGACCTTGTTGCGGGGGATGTCGTAGGCCTGCTGCAGGAGGCGGACGAGTTCGACGGTCGCCTCGAGTTGGTCGTCGCTGAACGGGCGGTTGTCGGCGTCGCCCATCAGGCAGATGCCGATCGCCTCGCGGTTCCATTTATCCGCCTGCTCGCCGGAGATGTAGTCGCCGGCCTGCTGGTCTTTCCAACGTCGCGCGATCTCGACTTCGCCGTCGGATTGACCTCGGCGATCGTTGATGACGAAGTGGTAGCCCGCGCCGCGGGGGGTGGGCAGGCCCTGACGGGCGTACTCGCGGTCCCAGGCGGCGTTGAGTTCGCGTTCGCCGCCGGCGATGCCGCGAGAGTCGTGGATGATGATGTAATTCCAAGCGCGGTCGCCGGGCACGCCGAGGATCTCGTCGCGAGCGTCTTCGCCGGCCATGTCGAGGGCGCTGAGCGACCAGGCGTTGGTGCGGTAGCCGGGGTCGGGCTCGAGTGCGAGGAGGATCGCGCTCACCAGGGTCATCCCGACCACGAGGGAGCCGAGCACTCGGATAGTCCGCTTATCGAACAAACGCTTGTTCCCGCTGGCGAGTCGATGAAAGGCGACGCCTGAGTTCACCCGGCGTCTTGTAACCCTACGTTTCATCGACTGATGGCCTTTTTTTCTTTGAAACTGGTGCGGGAAAGTGTGATAAATAGTCGGCGTTCAGTGCTCTTGGCCCGGCCTTTGCAACTCAGGCAATCTGGGCTAACCCGAAAACCCTTGCATACAAGCCCAATTCAATCCCTACTGCCGATCCATCGGCCGAAGGCGGGCTC
>JBMYUK010000226.1:0-3230 GCA_049605275.1 Phycisphaeraceae bacterium | reverse complement strand
GCTCGTAGGGCCGGTCGCGAGTTGCCGAACGAGTCCAACTCCTCTTGCGGCGGCTCGCCCCCGCGCAGGTCCTGATACCGGCCGTAGGGCGTGCGAGGCAACTCGCTGCTCATCGGGTCCGTCCCGCAGCCGGTCGCGATGCCTGTGAGGAAAATCAGCGACGCGACGGCAAGCCCAAAACCTATCTTGCCTAAGCTGTGCATCGCCTCATTCCCTGATCCGCTTAACGACACCGAAGTCTAGCCCGAGAATCGCGGCCTCACAACCGGCAAAACCGGAAAAATCATCCCCCGCCTCCGCTACACTCCAACGCATGACGCCCCCGGCCCGAGACGCACGCCAAGCCGCCACGCAAATCGTCGCCAAACTACGCGACCAAGGCCACACCGCCTACCTCGCCGGAGGCTGCGTGCGCGACGCCCTGCTCGGTCACACCCCAAAGGACTACGACGTCGCCACCGACGCTACGCCCGACCAAGTCCAGGCCCTCTTCACCCAATCCGCGGCCGTCGGGGCAGCCTTCGGCGTCGTCATCGTTTACCGGTCGGCGACCGAGCGTCGGCCGCGCTGGGTCACCGAGGTCGCCACCTTCCGCGCCGAGGGCGCCTACTCCGACGGCCGACGCCCCGACGAGGTCCGCTTCACCACCGCCGAGGAAGACGCCAAACGCCGCGACTTCACGATCAACGGCCTGTTCGCCGAGCCCGACCCCGACCGACCCGACCGCCCCGAGGCCGACCGCGTGATCGACTTCGTCGACGGCCGGGCCGACCTCGTCGCACGACGCATCCGCGCGATCGGCGACGCGGGCGATCGATTCGGCGAAGACTACCTCCGCATGCTCCGGGCCGTACGCTTCGCCGCGCGGCTCGGCTTCGAGATCGAGACGAAGACCCAGGCCGCGATCCGCGCCCACGCGCGATACCTTGGCCGAATCAGCCGAGAGCGCATCGGCCAGGAACTGCTCGCCATGCTGACTGGGCCCGCGCCTGCCCAGGCCCTGCGTCTGCTCCAACGACTCAAACTCGACGCCCCCACGCTCAACGAAGACCCCGCCGACCCCGCGCTGAACGCGAGTACTAAGCTGCCGGAGCACGCCTCGGCCCCCGCCCGGCTCGCGGCGTGGCTGATCGATCGGCACGGCCGCGACGCCGACCACGAACGCCTCATTCAACGCTGGCGCGGCGCACTGTCGCTGAGTAACGACCACCGCGATGATCTCAAGAAACTACTCAACGCGCTGCCGACCCTCGAGGCGTGGACCACCTTGCCCCGCGCCGCGCAGAAGCGCACGGCCATCCAGCCGCACTGGGACCAGGCGCTCGCGCTGTTCGGAGCGATCGGCGGCGATGCCCAACGACTCGCCGACGACGCACACGCGCTCGCCAGCGATGGCATCGGCCTCGCCCCGACGCCGCTGGTCACCGGCGACGACCTCATCGACCTCGGCCACCGCCCCGGCCCAGGCTTCAAAACCCTGCTCGACGAAGTCTACGACCAACAACTCGAAGGCCAACTCGCCACGCGCGACGACGCCCTTGCCTACCTCGCCGAAACGCAACCGCCCCGCCGCGGATAACACCCCGGCGTCTCCGAAACCCATCCGGGCCCGACCGAAAACAAAAACCGCACGAGCCCCGCCCAACCGTTACCCTACCCGCCGTGATCGAAGAATGGCTCAACCAATACGCGACCAACGCGCCCTACCTGGTGATCTTCGGCATCCTGCTGCTCACCGGGCTCGGGCTCCCGCTGCCCGAAGACATCCCCCTGGTCATCGGCGGGGCGCTCTGCGGCGCGACGCCCAACGCGCACCCCACCCTCTGGATCATGCTGCCCGGCGTGATGATCGCCATCGTCGGAAGCGACGTCATGCTCTACTTCCTCGGACGCTGGCTCGGGCCCTCCATCCACCGACACCCCATCCTCAAACGCATCGTCGGCAGCCGAAACCTCGCCCGAGCCCGCTTCGCCTTCGCCAAGCACCGCGCCAAGTTCGTCTTCTTCGCGCGATTCCTGCCCGGACTGCGCGCGCCCGCCTTCTTCACCGCCGGCACCTACAAGATGCCCTTCCGAAAGTTCCTGCTCTGGGACGGACTCGCCGCCTGTCTCTCCATCCCCCCGGCCGTGATCCTCGGATACGTCTTCCACGAAAAAGTCGGCTTCGTCTTCGAAGCCCTGAGCAAGGGACGCACCGTCGGCTTCGTCATCATCGCCGCCGTCATCCTCCTCTTCATCGCCTTCCACGTCTTCGTCAGCAAAAAATTCGCCAAGGCCATCCCCGAAGCGGCCGAGTGAGTACGGCAAACTGAACGAGTGTCTTAATCGCTCCCTACTCCTCATTCACCATTCACTACTCACTGCCCGATGCCGGAGACTCCTCGCCTCAGCCTTGCATCGCCAGGCCACGCGACCTACCCTACGTTTCATGAGCACGGACCGCTCGACCACCACGATGACGCCAACCGACCTTAAGGAAGCCTTCGCCAAGGTCAGCGACCGCATCGCCCGCGCCGCCGAGCGCGGCGGGAGGAAGTCCGAGGACGTCGTCCTCGTCGCCGTCACCAAGTACGCCACCGTCGATCAAATTCAGAAGACCCTGGAACTCGGCGTCATGGACTTCGGCGAAAGCCGCGGCCAGAACCTCGCCCAGCGCGTCGCGCAGATCGACGAGTTCATCCAACGCAAGCAGCAGCTCGCCGCCGCCGCCCCGCGATCCAAAAAACTCGTGCCCGAGCAGGTCCGCTGGCACATGATCGGCCACTTGCAGCGCAACAAGGTCAAGCAGGTCGTCCCCCTCGTCTCGCTCGTCCACAGCGTCGACTCTCTCAGGCTCGCCGAGGAACTGCACAACTACGCCTCTCGCCACGACCTGACCATCGACATCCTCATGCAGGTCAACACCGCCGGCGAAGCGCAGAAGTTCGGCGTCGCCGCCCCCGCCGCCATCCACCTCGCCGAGCAGATCGACACCATGATGCACCTGCGACTCCGCGGGCTCATGACCATGGCCCCCTACAGCGAAGAACCCGAAAACGCCCGCCCCGTCTTCGCACGAACCCGCGAAATCTTCGAAGACATTCGAACCTCCGGCTACGTCGACAACGCCTTCAACGTCTTGTCCATGGGCATGTCCGGGGATCTCGAGGCCGCGGTCGCCGAGGGCGCCACCCTGGTGCGTGTGGGAACCGATATTTTTGGCCCTCGATAGCCGGACACCGGCGGTCCCA
>JBMYUK010000225.1:0-5272 GCA_049605275.1 Phycisphaeraceae bacterium | reverse complement strand
AACATCGAGCCGATGAGCGCTGCGCCGCCCTCGACGAGGACGTTGGTCGCGTTGTGGGCGTCGGCGAGGTGACGGAGCAGCGGCTCGATTTCGAGGTAATGGTTTTCGCGGCGGGGCAGCGGCATGAACGCGATGCCGTGCTCGGTGTAGTCGCCGATGCGCGGGCTCGGGCCGTTGTAGACCTCGCTGCAGATGCCGAAGGTCACCGGCGGCTCGCCGGGCTCGGAGCCGAGCGCGAGCCGGGAGGGCGCGGGCGTTCGCAGTTCGGGATCGACCACGACGCGGCGTGCGATGCGCTTGATCTCGACGTCGCGGGCGGTCAGCCGGGGGTCGTCGGCCAGGACCGTGCCGACGCCGACCATGACCGCGTCGACGCGCGCTCGCAGTTCGTGAACGCGTTTTCGTGAGGCGGGCGAGCTGATCCACTTGCTGTCGCCGGTGTGCGTCGCGACCTTGCCGTCGAGGGTCGACGCCCACTTCGCGATGACCCAGGGCAGGCCGGTGGTAACGCGTTTGATGAAGGGCTCGTTGAGCCGGCGGGCCTGCGTCTGACAGACGCCAACGATAACCTCGATGCCCGCTTCACGCAGCCGCTCAACGCCTCGGCCGGCGACGCGGTCGTGCGGGTCGATCATGGCGACGACCGCCCGGGCGATCTGCGCTTCGACGAGCGCATCGGCGCACGGCGGCGTCTTGCCGTGGTGGCCGCAAGGCTCGAGCGTCACATACGCGGTCGCGCCGACGGGCGAGACGCCACGGGCTCGCGCGTCTTCGAGCGCCCGCACCTCGGCGTGGGGTCCGCCCAACGCCGCGTGGTAGCCTCGGCCCAATTCGTGGCCGTCGCGGACCAGCACGCAGCCCACCATCGGGTTCGGCTCGACTCGACCCAGGCCCTGCTCGGCGAGCGCGAGCGCCTGATACATCCATGCCTCGTCTTCCGCGCTGGCCTGGGCCGAGTGCCGGCCTCCGCCGGCGCGGGCCTTGGCCGAGCGCGTCGGTGTCGATTCGCTCGCGAAATCATCGGTGCGTGCTTGGCTCATCGATATCCGCATCATACGATAAGAAAACGAGCGGGCGTCGATCGCCTATAACGCCGATCGATTCGACAACCCGCCGCGTAGGAGTCGACGATGAAGTGGTTTCTGCGGATCGGCTTGGTGTTTTTACTGCTGGTGCTCGCCGGCCTCGTCGCCGCGCTCATCCTCATCGACAACATCGCGACGGCGACGGTGCGCAGCGGCGCCGCGTTCGCCACCCAGACGCAGGTCGAGTGCGACGATGTCGATGTCAGTCTCTTCGGCGCCTCGGCAACCATCGAAAACCTCGACATCAAGAACCCCGACGGCGCGTTCCGCGAGAAAAAAGACAGCTTCATGAAACTCGGCAGTGGGTCCGCCGCCGTCACCGCAGGCTCGGTCATGTCCGAACTGATCGAAGTGCCGAGCGTCACGCTGTCCAACATCGAGCTCTCGCTGATCGGGCTCGACGACGGCACGAAGAACTACGAAGTCATCCTCGAAGCGCTCAAACGCTTTCAAGGCGACGAGCCTCCGCCCGAGACAAAGAGCGAAAAGAAAATCGTCATCCGAACGCTGACGATCGAGAACATCATCGTGTCGTACGACTTCGCGAACGACCCGGCCATCAGCGCGGTGCCGGCCGTGGGCATCGTGACGATCGCCGACAAGACGCCGATGGTCTTGAAAGACGTCGGCTCGGGCGGCGTGCCGATGTCGCAGATCGCCGCCGACATCATCACCGACATCCTTATCCAGGTCACCGCGAACCTCGGCACGCAGCTCGGCGGACACCTCGCCGGCCTCGCGGGATCGCTCGTCGATACGCTCGGCGCCGAGGCCTTCGGCGAGGCTCTCTCCGCGCTCGGTCTCGACGACGGCCTCGAAGCGATCGGCGAACTCGGTATCGACCTCGGCGAAGGCATCATCGAAGGCGGCGAAGACGCGGTCGAAGGCATCGGCGAACTGGTCGACGAGACCGACGACGCCGACGCGGCGGTCGAAGAAGCCGAGAACAACATCAGAGAGAAAGCCCAAGAAGAAGAGGAAGACCTCCTCGACGAGATCAATCCGTTCTGAGCCTTTGGTTTCAGCGCCAAGGCGAGGCCGCTACTCGGGCAGCGGTATTTGATAGAAGTGCAGCCGCATCCCGCCGTAATCCACCGCGGCCGGGCCGTCGTATCCATCGATCGCTCGGCATTCGATCTCGACGGGCGTGCGAACGACCGTGACCCCGCCCACCTCCATGATCGGCCGGCTTTGTTCGATCATCGCGAAGACGCTTTCGCGTTGCGATTGGTCCTCCATCATGGCGTAGGGCGGATCGATGAACGCGATCTGGATCGACCCCGGCGCGAGCGACGCCGACCAGTAGCCCGCGAGCGCCGAGCCTTGCACGACCACCGCTCGATCGCGGAGACCGAGCGTATCCAGGTTATCGTCGAGCCGTTGGATCGCGGCGCGGTCCTGATCGACGAAGGTACACGTCGCGGCGCCGCGTGACAACGCTTCGAGCCCGAGCGAGCCCGTCCCGCTGAACACGTCGACCACCGACCAGCCGGCGTTGTCGCCGTCGGGCTGGAGCATGCCCAGCGAGGTCAGGCGATTGAACAGCGCCTCCTTGACGCGATCGATGATAGGCCGAGTGGTCTGCATGTCCTCAGGGCCGAGGATGGCTCGGCCGCGATGTTCGCCGGCGATGATTCTCATAAGGCCACGATCTTAAATCAGTCGTCTCGATCGCGCGCGGTTGCGCGGCGAGCGAATCGGACTGCCGCCTGAGCTACTAAGTTAAGGGCGGCCTGAACAGATTGGGCTCGACTGGTTTCGCGGTGACGATGCAGAGCCCTGACCGCCCGCCGCGGAGGCGAGCGGACCGAAGCACGACGTCGCAAACCTTGCTGTAAACTTCGCAGATGCCCAAGACCAAAGACAAACCGAAAGCCAAGCGGAAGAAAGCGCCGACCGCTGCGCTGGCCGACATCGCCGACAAGTACGCGCTCTACGGCCTGTCCGTGCAGGAGCCCGCGAACGAGGCAGAGTTCTTCACCACGACCTACCAAGCGATCAACGGCCGACCGCCGCGCCGCCTGCGCGAAGACTTCTGCGGGACGCACGCGGTCTGCTGCGAGTGGGTCAAGCTCCACAAAGACAACATGGCCGAGGGCGTCGACCTCGATCCCGAGCCGCTGGCCTGGGGCGTCGAGCACGTTCAGCCCGGTCTGACCGATGCGCAGCGCGAAAGGATCACGCTCCGCGAAGCCGACGTCCGCACGAAGGCCGACACCCCGGCCGACGTGTTAGCCGCACAGAACTTTTCGTTTTTCCTCTTCAAGACGCGCGACGCCTTGCGCGATTATTTTCAGCACGCCCACGCGAACCTGGCCGACGACGGCATCATGGTCATGGACATGATGGGCGGCAGCGACTGCTACATCGAAGACCACAAAGACGTCCGCACGATCGAGTCGGGCCTCAAAGGCTTCAAGAAGTTCAAGTACATCTGGGAGCAAGTGCGATTCAATCCGATCACCGCGGATGCGCTCTTCCACATCCACTTCAAGTTCAAGGACGGGAGCCGGCTGGATCAGGCGTTCACGTACGACTGGCGGTTCTGGACCCTGCCCGAGGTGACCGAGCTCTTAAGCGAGGCCGGGTTCAGTTCGTCCAGCGTTTACTGGGAGCAAACCGACGACGACGGTGAGGAGACCGGCGAGTTCGAGCCCGCGACCGAAGGCGACGCCGACCCGAGTTGGATCGCCTACATCGTCGCGCGCAAGTAAGAAGGCGGGTCAAGTAGGAAGTACGATTTGGTGATTTGGTGAACAGGCAAGGCCAAACTAACCTGTGCTAACTCGATGTCGAACTTCACCAAATCACACTTCACCAAATCACACTTGAAATGAAACTCCAGCCGCCCAAAGGCACGCGCGACTTCTACCCCGACGACATGGCCCGGCGGCGCTACCTGCACGACGCCTGGCGAACGGTCTCGCAGCGCCACGGCTTCGACGAAGTCGACGGGCCCATCTTCGAGTCGCTCGACCTCTACAAGGTCAAGTCCGGCGACGGCATCGTGTCCGAACTCTTCCACTTCGAAGACCGCGGCGGGCGCGGGCTGGCGATTCGCCCCGAGTTCACGCCGACGCTCGCGCGCATGGTCGCGGCGCAGGCCAACGGCCTACCCAAGCCGATCAAGTGGTTCTGCACGCCCAACCTCTGTCGGGCAGAAAAACCCCAGCGCGGCCGACTGCGCGAGTTCGACCAGTGGAACGTCGATATGCTCGGCGAGCCCGGCGCCATCGCTGACGCCGAAGTCATCGCCGTCGCAATCGACCTGCTCCGAGCGCTCGGCGTCAGGCCCGAACTCGTCCAGGTCAAACTCAGCCACCGCGCGGTCGTGCGTCAGGTGCTCACGTCGCTCGGCGTGCCCGACGACAAGATGAACGACGCGTACACGCTGCTCGACGCCAAGGCGAAGTTGCCCGCCGATGTCTTTGCAGAGAAGGCCAAAGGGCTCGGCCTCGACGATAGCGCGGTACAACGCTTCGACGCGATGTGCAGCCGGGCCTATGCCGTGGGCGAGATCGACAAGCTGCGCGCCGCGGCGGGCATCGACGACGCGCTCGACGACCTCGTTGCGATCGATCGCGCACTCGCCGGCTTCGGCCTAGGCAACTGGTGCGTCTACGACCTCGGCATCGTCCGCGGCCTGGCCTACTACACCGGCACCGTCTTCGAACTCCACGTGACCACCGGCAAGGAACGAGCCCTCGGCGGCGGCGGCCGATACGACCAACTCATCGAACTCTTCGGCGGACCGTCCACGCCGGGCGTCGGCTTCGGCATGGGCGACGTCGTCCTCGCCAACCTCCTCGAAGACGAAAACCTGCTGCCCCCCGAACTGACTCAACCCCGTCCCGACGCCTACGTCATCGCCGTCACCGACGCCGGCGACGCAGCACTGCCGGGCATCGTCTCGTCGCTGCGCTTCGCCGGCCTGCACACGCGCATGAACTACAAAGCCACCCGTAAGATCGGCAAGCTCCTCAAAGACGCCGAAAACTGCGGCGCGAAGTACGCCTTGATCCTCGACGACGAAACCCGCAACGGCAACGCCTCGATCAAAGACCTCGCCACCGGCGACCAACAAACCGTGCCGATCGACCGACTCGAAAGCCTCATCGCGCCGTAACCCGCGCTACGACCTACTGACAGGTCCTGTCACCCCCGGGCGTTACACTTGCGCCCATGGC
>JBMYUK010000224.1:0-5283 GCA_049605275.1 Phycisphaeraceae bacterium | reverse complement strand
CGTGAGCAGGCCGATCATCAACGCCCTCGGCACCGGGCCGAGCCGCATCGCGAGACGGTGCCCGGCGTTCAGCGCGAGCCGCATAAAGCCGGGGACAGGCACGCGGATCGGCCGCTTGCCCGTCGCCGCCATCGCGGCCGAGATACCGAAGACGATCATCACTCCGCCGGCCAGCATCATCGCCGCCCGGCTGACCCCGACCAGCGCGCCGCTGAGATCAAGAAGCGCCCCGACCCAACCCGCCGCGACGCCTAGCGCGACATACGTCGTCAATCGCCCGACGTGGTACGCGGCGGCGAGCGCCGCGCGGCGGCCGGACCGGCCCTCTGAGTCGCTGACGGCGAACGCCACGAACGCGCCGCACATGCCCGCGCAGTGCAACGACCCGACCAGACTCGCCACGAATACCGCGGTGATCAGCGGGGTCATCGCGCCCTCCTCGGCTCGGAGACGAACTGCTTGAGGTCGGTCACGAATCGCTCGTCGCCGCACTCGACCTCGATCGCGAACCGCCAGAATCCTTCTCGCAAAAGGCGAGCCTTCGCAACGTATTGCCCGGGCAGCGCTTCGACGCAGGCGAAGTCGATCGGCTCGGCGGCGCGTGCGTTGTGATAAGCGGACACGCGGACGCTCGCGCCGGTGATCGCCCGTCCGTTGCGATCGCGGAGTCGGAAGTGGACGTCGCGTTCGCCGGCCGGGTCGAGGGTGTCGCCCGCGTCGATCTCGACGAGCCAGCCGAGCGCTGCGCTCTCCGCCAAGCGCGCTTTGTGTTCGTCGTAATCGACCGCCTTCTGATAGTACTCGGGGACGACGGCGAAGGACGGATCGCCCGTGCCGAGCGTGATGGCGGTGACGATGAAGATCATGTGTCCGCCGAGCAGGCCGAGTACGACGCCGGGCATGAGCATCCATCGGCGGCACGGCTTGGTCGTGTTCGCCTGGTTGGGTTTAGCATTTATCACAGGGATCGCTCGATTCGTTGGCGTGGTGGTGGGTCGTCGACTTGGGCGCTTCGCCGGAGCAGGGGCAGTTGGCGCAGTCGCCGCCGCAGCTCCCGCCGCCGGTGTCCTGTTGTTTCACCGCGTCGGCGACGACCTGATTGATGAGGTCGAGCGAGCGGATGACGTCGTGTTGGTGCGGTTGGCTCATGGGGTCGGCGTCCTTTCCTGAGGGTTGGGGGATGTCGATTCGGGTGCGGATGGCCGCTGGAACGGGCCTTTCATCTGGAAGGTTTCCTCGGCGACGATGTCGTTGCCGTCGCGGACGACGAGTCGGACATCGAGCCGGCCGTTCGAAAAGAGCGTGAACGGCGCGGCGAGATCGACCGAGACGCTCTCGGTTTCGCCCGGCTCGAGCGTCGGCGGGCCGCCCTGCATCGTGAGCGCGACACCGGCGGGCTCGACAGCCTCGACGGTGTACGCATGGGCGATGCGGTCGCGGTTGACGATCTTGATGCGCAGCTGGTTGAGAATGTCGCCGGTGTCGAGGACGACGAACGGCCGACCCATCTCGCGAATGGGCGTGACGTCGGCCAGGGACCGGTTGGTGAGGGCGAAGAGGAAGCTGCCGAAGACGATCGAGACGAGCGCGGCATAGACGAAGACGCGCGGGCGTAGGACGCGTCCGCCCTTGCCTTGCAGCGCGTCCTGCGAGGTGTAGCGGATGAGTCCCTTGGGTCGGCCGACCTTCTGCATGATGATGTTGCAGGCGTCGATGCACTGGGCGCAGCCGACGCACTCGAGTTGCAGGCCCTCGCGGATGTCGATGCCGGTGGGACAGGTGGTGACGCACTCGCCGCAGTCGATGCAGTCGCCGTGGAGTTTGAGGACGTCGAGGCCGACGGTGCGTTCGGCTTCGGGTTTGTTCTTTTGTTGGAAGGCTTGTCGCTTGGCCTTGCCGAGTTTGCCGCGGGCCTCGCCGCGCGTCTCGTCGTAGCTGATGATCATCGACGAGGGGTCGAGCAGGACCGACTGCATTCGGCCGTAGGGACAGGCGACGATACAAAGCTGCTCGCGGAAAACGCTGGCATGGAACATCAGCGCGGCGGAGACGGCGACGATGAACGTAAACGCGACGGGGTGGTTCAAAGGCGAGCCGAGCGACCACTGGAACAACTGCTCGACGCCGACGAAGTAGGCGAGGAACACGTGCGTGAGATGGATGCACACGGCATAGAAGACGACGTATTTCGCGATCGTGCGGTAGGCGGCCGGCGGCTTCGCGGGCTTACCACCGAGTCCCGCGCGACCGTCGAAGAAACGCTCGATCGGCCGGAAGACGAACTCCATATACACCGTTTGCGGGCAAGCCCAGCCGCAGAACACCCGCCCGAAGAGTGCGGTGACGAAGAAGATCGTCAGGAAGACCGAGAGAATCAAGAGTGCGAGCAGAAACGTATCGGTCGGCAGAAAAGTGACGCCGAAGATGTGAAACTCGCGGCGAAGGATGTCCAGAAGGATCGCGGGTTGGCCGTTGATCTTGATGAAGGGGATGACGGTGAAGATGGCGATCAGCACCCACGCGACGACGCGACGCCAGAAAAGGTACGGCCCCTTTGAGAGCTTGGGGTACAGCCAGCGGCGCGAGCCGTCGTGTTCGAGCGTGGAGAGGACGTGCTCCTCCGGCTCGAGCAGGTTCGGATTGTCGGGTGAGCTGGGCATGGCGCTATGTTGCGGTGACCGGACGAGTGAGTCGTTTGAAGTAGCCGGGAACCTACGGCCTCGGACGCACAAGGCGTTGCAGATCGCGATCGTTTGCGTGCGTTCGCGTCCGGCGTCTCGACACCGTCGGCGATCTATTCATGGGGTGAAGGCGTTGCGCGGGCTTCGGCGTCGGGTGTCGGCGGGGGTTGTGCGTCGGCGTCGGGCTCGTCGGATAACTCGCCGCCAAGCTCGTCCATCGTGGGCCAGGGCGGAGGGACGTCGCCCTCGGCCGCTTTGCCCCCGGGCGCGTTCGTGCCGCGCAGCGAGGCGACGTACGACGAGACGAAGACCAGCTCGTTGGGGTGCAGGCGCTGTTCCCAGGCGGGCATCGCGCCGGCCTTCGCGCCGACCTTGAGGATCGTGCCGATGTCTTCGATCGTGTCGATATGGATGTACGCATCGTCGGTGAGGTTGGGCCCGGAGTTGCCCTCGGCATTCAGGCCGTGACACGTCACGCAGTTCGCGCGGTACACGCCCTCGCCGAGTTGCATCCACTCGGGCTCGTTCATGTATTTGACCAGCGTCGCGGCGTCGGGCTCGAGGATGCCGATCTCGCCGTACTTCTTTTTCAGGTTCGCGACGGCGGCGCGCTCGTATTCGGCCTCGGGCGAGAGATCGCCGGCCGCGATCAGCATCAAAAATAGATACGCCCCGCCGAACAATACCGAGGCGATGAACACCCATGTCCACCACGCGGGCGTCGGGTTGTCATACTCCTGAATGCCGTCGTAGTTGTGCCCGGTGAGTTGGCCGAAGTCGTCGGCCTGGGCGTGGTCTTGATCGATATTGGGTTGCTGCTCGCTCATGGTGTTTCTCTGAGTAGGACAGGCATGCCTGCCGATCACGCGTTCTCTGTCATGCATCGACAGGCAGGGATGCCTGCCCGACCGACTCATTTCTCTCTGGGTTCCACCGGCTCGTCGCTGAGCGGGATCTGGCTCTGCTTGTCGATCTCTTCGTCGGGCCGACGCCACGTGCGGATCACCACCGCGACGAACACCCCGAAGAACAGGATCAACGCGATCTGCGACAGCAGCGTAAAGTCCATCGCTCGCAAAACGTCCTTAAACATCATCGACCTCCGTTCGCGCTGCCGAGGATCGGCGCGGGCGTATTCGATGCTGCGGCCTCGGCGGGCTGGTCGGCACCGGCTTCATCGAGCGGCAGGTCCGCATCGGGCACCCGCGTCAGGTCCGTGCCCAGGCGTTGCAGGTAGGCGATCAGGGCGACGACCTGTTTATCCGCGAGTTGGTCGGCCGGGGGTCCGCCCTGCTCTTCGATGCGCATCGCGACGCCGCGCGCCTGCGCTTCGGCGTGCGTGACCGCGGCGTCGCCGGTCGGATAGGCCTCGTTGCCGTTGTGGGAGTAGCGGTCCCAATGCTTGTCGCCGGGGTGCAGGAGCTTGATCGCATTCACGCGAACGGGTATCGACTCGAAGTCGAGTTCTTTCTTCTCCAGCCATGCGTAAGGCGGCATGATCGAGCCGGGCACCATCTCCGCCGGCTTTTGGAAGTGCAGGTAGTGCCAGAGGTCCGACTGCTTGCCGCCCTCGCGCGCGAGGTCAGGGCCGATGCGTCGGCTGCCCCATTGGAAGGGGTGGTCGTACACCGATTCGCCGGGCTTGGAGTAGTCGCCGTACCGCTCGACCTCGGCCAGGATCGGCCGGATCATCTGGCTGTGGCAGTTGTAACAGCCCTCGGCGATATAGATGTCCCGGCCCGCCAACTCCAGCGGCGTGTACGGCTCGACCGTCTCGATCGTCGGCACGTTGCTGCGGATCACGAACGTCGGCACGATCTCAAACAGCGACGCGACCGACACCGCGATCACGACGTACACCGTGAACCGCATCGGCAGGCGCTCCCATCGGCGGTGCCACCAGCCGGTCGCCCAGACGTTCAGCCGCTTGGCCGTGTCGGTGACGCCGTCGATCGTGGGGGCGGGCCGCTTGGGATCGCCGTCGTAGTGCTTGGCGAGCGCGGGGGCCTGGTGGACGGGCGCATCGTACGTCGCCGGGCGGTTCTGCCAGGTCTTATAAAAGTTGTACGCGCCGATGCACGCCCCGGCCATGTACGCCAACCCGCCGAGGATCCGAAGCACGTACATCGGGATCAGCTGCCGAACCGTCTCGACGAAGTCGGGATACGCCAGCGAGCCGGTGTCGGTCATCGCCCGCCACATCAGGCCCTGGGTGATGCCCGCGATGTAGATCGGGATGATGTAGAGGAGGATGCCGAACGTCGCGAGCCAGAAGTGAAGGTTGGCGAGCTTGACCGAGTGCAGCCTGGCCTGGAAGAGCCTTGGCGCGAGGAAGTACGCCATACCGAAGGCCAAGAATCCGTTCCACCCCAGCGCGCCGGAGTGGACGTGGGCGATCGTCCAGTCGGTGTAGTGCGACAGCGCGTTGACGGACTTGATCGAGAGCATGGGCCCTTCGAACGTCGCCATGCCGTAAAACGTCGTCGCGACGACGAAGAACTTGAGGATCGGATCGCTCGCAACCTTGTGCCACGCCCCGCGCAGGGTCAAGAGGAAGTTGATCATCCCGCCCCAACTCGGCATCCACAGCATCAGCGAGAAC
>JBMYUK010000223.1:0-5289 GCA_049605275.1 Phycisphaeraceae bacterium | reverse complement strand
TGTAGGTTGTAAGGGTGGGTGGAGCGAAGCGATACCCACCGGCGGCCTCTCTCAAGGTTTGCGGTGGGTATCGCTCCGCTCCACCCAACCTACGCCCCAACCCCCACGACTCCATCGCGTCGGGTGGCCGTGGTCAGGCGTAGCCTGCCCATGGAGCACGTATGACGCATGTCAATACGTTTAACGCGTCGCGTAGCCGCCGTGCAACGCACGGGGGTCGAATCGGCGCATGCCTACGAGTCATCGTCCCCACCCTACGATGTATTGATTTTGTTCTGTCGAACGCCTCGGTAAAACAAGGCATCGCAACACGCGTCACTGCGAGACCCGCGCTTCGACGTCCGCGTTGCCATCGCGGTCGAAGTAAACCGCGATGGCGTTGGGGTTGCAGCAGACCGGGCAGTCTTCGATGTAGTGTTGTTCGCGGCCGGCGGTGGGGTCGATGCCGAGTTGGATCGATTCGCCGCAGGTCGGGCAGGTGTAGTCGGCGAGGTCGTCCATGGCCGGAGTTTAGGCGGTAAAAAATTTCGAGTGCGCGCGCAAGATCAAGTCCGCGGTCTTCTATAGAGGAGCGTTTTATCGCACGGCAAAGAGCGGTCGTGGATGCCGACGAAAGAGACACGTGCGCGTTGGTTTCGTGCGCGCCTGCCGCGCCTGTCGTGTTGGCGCGTGGCCGTGTCGCCATGGCGGTGCCGTGGCAACGGGGTAGCGGGCGGCGCGCGGCTGTGGCAAACGAGGCCGGTTTCGGGGCCTAGGGAAGAAAAGGTGTGTTAAACCTGCGTCAAGATTGCGTTAAATCGCGTTTTAATGGGCGTGAGGCGGGTTAGCGGAGGAAGGCGTCTTTGAGGCCGCCGTCGACGTGGATGACGGCGCCGGTGGTCTTCTTGAACGCGGGGCCGAGCATCTGGTAGATGGCCTCGGCCTGGTCGGCGGGTCGGATGATCTCGTCGAGGAGGTTGCGGGAGGCGTAGAACCGGCCGAGCTTGTGCAGCAGGGACTCGTCGGATTCGGATTGGTCGAAGTCGATCGAGTACTTGGACAGCGAAGCCATGACGCGTTCGCGGGGGAACATCTTCGAGCCTTCGATGACGGTGGCGGGGGCGACGCCGTTGACGCGGACCTTGGGTGCGTAGGTGACGGCCAGTTCACGGATGAGGTGGTTGGAGGCGGCCTTGGAGGTGTCGTAGGCGATCGAGCCGGGCTTGGCGACGACGGCGTTGACGGAGGTGGTGATGACGATGGCGCAGCCGTCCATGTCTTGGGTTTTGAAGATTTTCCCGGCTTCTTCGGAGAGGAAGGTCGGGCCGACGACGTTCACTTCATAGGACTTCTTGTAGAGGATGTCGGGGACGACGCCGGAGTCGTCGGGCGCGGCGAAGAGGCCGGCGGTGATGATGACGTCGTCGATGCCGCCGTAGGCGAGGATGACCTGTTCGAGCATGGCGCGGCAGGCGGCGCGGTCGGTCATGTCGATCCCCAGGCCGATGGCGGGGCCGCAGCCGGAGATGCCGGTGCCAGCGACGCCGATGCCGACGCCGTACTGGTCGGTGATTTCCTTGGCGGTTTCTTCCGCGCCTTCAAGGGCGAGGTCTGCGGCGACGACGTGGGCGTCTTCGGGCATGAGTCGGTGGGCGGTGGCACGGCCGATGCCGGACCCGCCGCCGACGACGACGCTGATGTGGCCGGCCAGGGGCTTGTCGGGGGGCATGCGCTGGAGCTTGGCCTCTTCGAGCAGCCAGTACTCGATGTCGAAGGCCTCTTGCTGGGGCAGGGCGATGTAGCCGCCGATGGCCTCGGCGCCGCGCATCACTTCAACCGCGCAGTTGTAGAACTCGGCGGTGACGCGGGATTCGGACTTGTTCTTGCCCCAAGCGACCATGCCGACGCCGGGGATGAGGACAACCGTTGGATTCGGCTGACGCATCGCCGGGGAGTTGTCGTGCTTGCAGGTTTCGTAGTACGCGGTGTAGTCCTTGACGTACTGCTCGATGGCGGACTCGATCATGCTCTTGAGCTTGTCGAGGTCGCCGGTCGCGGGGTCCCAATCGACGAAGAGCGGCTTGATCTTGGTGCGCAGGAAGTGGTCGGGGCAGGAGGTGCCGAGGTCGGCCAGTCGTGCGGCGTCGTTGGAGTTGACGAAGCGGAGGATTTTGTCGTCGGCCTGAACGGTGCCGATCATGCGCTTGTGGGTCGAGACCTTGCCGCGGAGCCAGGGCAAGAGCTTGACGAGCAGGGCGTTTCGGTCTTCTTCGCTGAGCGATTCGTATTTAGCGCCGCCGAAGGTGTCGTCGCCCTTGTCGCGTTCTTCGATGTACTCGGCGGCCTTGTTGATGAGCTCGAGGGAGAGGTCGTAGCAGGCTTCGTCGTCGTCCGCCCAGTTGATCAGGCCGTGCTGGCCCATGATTGCGCCCTTGGCGTTGGGGTGTTCTTCGCAGCCCTTTTCGAGCGCGAGGCCGAGTTCGAACCCGGGGCGCATCCACGGCAGCCAGAACAGGTCGTCGCCGAAGATCTCTTTCATGACGGCCGGGCCGTTGGCACTGGCGGCGACGGAGATGAGCGAGTTGGGGTGGGTGTGATCGACGAACTTGCGGGGGACGAAGGCATGCAGCGGGGTGTCGATCGATGAGGCACGCGGGTTGAGGTTGTAGGTGCAGTGCTTGTAGAGGGCGACCATCTCGTCCTCGGCCGGGGTCTTGATGCCGTTGTTGGGCATGTTGGCGTAGACGGTTTTGAGCTGGTTGAGCTTGCTCATTTCGAGCGCAGCAAAGTTGGGTCGTTTGGAGGTCCGCAGGTCTCCGCCCGAGCCTTTGACCCAGAGGACCTCGGTGGTTTCGCCGGTGAGGGGGTCGGTTTCGGTGATCTTGGAGGAGGTGTTGCCGCCGCCGGTGTTGGTGACGCGCTGGTCTTCGCCGAGCTTGTTCGAGCGGTAGACGAGGCGGTCGAGGCCGTCGGTGCAGGCGGCCGCTTCGTCGTCTTTCCAGTATCGGGTGACGTGTTTGAGATCGGTCTTCGTGGTCATGTTGGGCCTCCTCGGGCCGGTGGAATTCGTGTTGATGGCGATAAAATATAACACAAATGCCAAGGAAATCGAAAACAACTGCGTTTTAATTTGGTTTTATTTGGTTTTTATGTATGATTTAATCGGATGACGGGTCTAGCATTGTACCGATCCGTCACGACCCGCGTGATCGTTTCGTGACCGCAGGAGCCCGCAACTCGCCATGATGCCCGCCCACCGCCAGAACCTGATCCTCGAACGACTCGAGCGCCAGTCCATGGTCCGCGTGGCCGACTTGTCCCGCGAATTCGGCGTGACGACCGAGACGATCCGACGCGACCTCGATCAACTCAGCGACGGCGGGCTCGTCTCCCGGACCCACGGCGGCGCGATCGCCACCGAAGCCCTGCACCACGACCGCCCTTTCCGAGATCGCAGCACCCAGCGACTCGACGAAAAACGAGCGATCGCCCGCGCGGTCGTCGACGACATTCAGCCGGGCGAGATCCTCGGTCTCGATGCGAGTTCGACCTGCACGGTTCTGGCCGACCTGTTGCCGGACGTCGCGATCACGGTCGTGACCAACTCGGCCGCCATCGTGCAGACGCTCGGCACTCGGCCCAACGTCACGATCATCGCGACCGGGGGCGTGCTCGATCCGCAGACGATGGCCTTCGCCGGCACGATCGCCGAAAGCACCATCCGCCGGTTCACGTTCGATCGGCTGTTCATCTCCTGCCGCGGCATCGACCCCAACCGCGGCGTCGGCGAGGCGAGCGATGAGTTGGCCCGGCTCAAGCAGTGCATGATCGAAGCGGCCAACAAGGTCTACGCGCTCGCGGACCACACGAAGTTTGATCGCCGGCCCGCGTTTCAATGCGCGGGTTGGGACGAGATCGATAAGCTCATCACCGACGATCGCGCGCCCGAGGCTGCGGTGCGCGTGATCCGAGCCGGCAAACGCGTCGACGTCGTGACCGCGGCGATTTGATCCGAAAGGCCGCAGCCGAGTCACGGGTTTTTAGTCGATCTTGATTTCGCCGAACTGTTTTTCGTGGGCCTGAACGACCTGCACGAGCATGCTGGCCATGCGTTTGGCGGTGACGTAGTTCATGACGACGCGGCTGTCGACGTTGAAGTTCATCGTGGTTTCGCCGGTCGCCTGGTCCTTGGTTGCGACGTTCACGCCCATGTCGACGATGACCTCGTGCTGATTGGCGTGCTGGCGGAAGGCGTTCGCGTAGACGTTGGTCATGCGCGACTCGTTGATTCTCATCTGTACGTTTTGCTCGGCCATGGTGGTGTCTTTTCTTTCTCGGATCACTCGGGGGACAGTTCAAAAGGAGGGTTGCGTCGGGGCGTTACAGCTCCGCGATGGCCTTGTACTCGCCTTGCAGGGCGGCGTAGAGGCGTTGGAACTGGGCATGGTAGCGGGTATAGGTTTTGGCGGCGGGTCGGCTGGGCTTGATGACCTGGACGTCGCGGATCGCGGCTTTGCAAGCGGCGGGGACGCTGGGCCAGGTCTTGACGCCGACGCCCGCGAGCAGCGCCGCGCCATAGGCCGGACCCTCGTCGGCGTTGATGAGCGAGACGGTCTTGCCGTAGACGTCGGCCTGGAGCTGACGCCAGAACCCACTCTTCGCGCCGCCGCCGGAGAGGCGGACTTTGCTGACCTTGACGCCCATCTCTTCGAAGATGACGAGTTGGTCTTTCATGCCGAAGGTCACGCCCTCGAGGACGGAGCGGATGATCGACGCGCGGTCGCTTCTTGCGGTGAGGCCGACGAACGCGCCGCGCGCATCGGGGTCGGGGTACGGGCATCGTTCGCCGGTGAGGTAGGGCAGGAAGAAGAGGCCTTCGCTGCCGATGGGGGCTTTGCTCGCGCGGCGGGTGAGCAGGTCGTAGGCGTCGGTCTTGCGTTTTTCTGCGTCGGTGATTTCGGGTTCGCCGAGCTGGTTTTTGAACCATTGGAAGGAGCCGCCGGCGCTGAGCATACATCCGAAGACGCACCACTGGTCTTTGACGGCCGAGCACATCGTGTGGACCCGGCCCTCGGGGTCGTAGGCGGGTTCGGAGGCATGTGCGAAGACGACGCCGGACGTGCCGAGGGTCGCGCTGACGATGCCGGCCTTGACGACGCCGTTGCCGACTGCGCCGCAGGCCTGGTCGCCGCCGCCGCCGACGACGGGCGTGCCTTCCGCGAGGCCGAGGTGTCGCGCGCCCTTGGCATGCAGGTGGCCGGTGACTTCGTGCGACTCGTAGCAGGGCGGCATGAGTTCGGGGTCGAGGTC
>JBMYUK010000222.1:0-5298 GCA_049605275.1 Phycisphaeraceae bacterium | reverse complement strand
ATGGTCTTCTCTTTCTCGTGATTCGGGTTGGAGCGGATCGCAGGTCGGTGCGTAGTCATCCGTCCTGCGACGCGTTCGTTTCATAGCCTGCGGCAGCTACCGTAAGTTGGTAGCGATAACTACCTAGCTACTTGTAGGGAGTGTAATAGATGCTTGGCTCACGTCAATCGAACCAACACATTCCTCACAAATCGATGGTGATTTGCTTACAAAACGAGAAGGGGATATCCAATTTGACTCATCTAGAAGTCAAAATTGACCATGCTAACTTGAGGAGATGAATGATCTAAGCCGTTCTGAATTCCCACCGTGCGTTGTGCGGAAGGTTACGACCACTCGAAAAGTATTCGAATCGACGTAATACGGACAGTCTCGGTGCTATCATTAAAGCGAAGGAATATCGATAGGTGGTTTGCTTTGATCCGAAAACGTCACTGCGTTGCCGTTTTACTGGTCTTGATTTCTGTCCATGCCGCGGCTGAAGTGCAGCCTGCGGGAGGGTTTACGAGCGATCAGATCACGTTCTTCGAGACTCGGATTCGTCCGGTGCTCGCGGATAACTGCTACTCGTGTCATTCTCACGAGGCCAAGCGGAACAAGGGCGGGTTCTATTTAGACAGTCGTCAGGGGATTTTGGACGCGTTTTTGGCCGAGCCGGGCAACGCGGATCCGAAGGCGAGCATGCTGATCAAGGCGGTGCGTTACGAGGACGCGGATTACGCGATGCCGCCGAAGGGCAAGCTGCCAGAGCAAGCGATCGCGGATTTGGAGAAGTGGGTCGAGATGGGGCTGCCCTGGCCCGAGGAGCAGGCCGCGGGCGAGACGGAGGCGTTCGATCTCGAGGCGCGTCGGGAGTCGCACTGGGCCTGGCAGCCGCCGAAGCGCTCGGGCGAGAAGTCGATCGACGCGTTTCTCAACGAAAGGCTGGCCGCCGCGGGGCTCGCCCCCGCCCCCCTCGCCGACCGCGCGACGCTGATCCGCCGGGTGACGCTCGATCTGACCGGCCTGCCGCCGACGGATGATGAGGTCCGAGCCTTCGTCAACGACGATTCGCCAAACGCGTATGAGCACTTGGTCGATCGCCTGCTCGATTCGCCACGTTACGGCGAGCAATGGGGCCGGCACTGGCTCGATACGGTGCGCTACGCCGAGAGCTACGGCCACGAGTTCGACTTCACGATCCCCCACGCCTGGAAATACCGCGACTACATCATTCGTGCGCTCAACGACGACATCCCGTATCACCGCGTCGTCAAAGAACACATCGCCGGCGACCTGATCGAGCCGCGCATCCATCCCGACACGAAAGTCAACGAGGCCGTCGTCGCCACGGGCTGGTGGTTTATGCACGAGCAGTCCCACGCCCCGACGGATGTCCGCCTGCACGAGCACGAGCGGATGGATAACCAGATCGACGTGATGTCCAAGGCGTTCATGGGCGTCACCGTGTCGTGCGCCCGCTGCCACGACCACAAGTTCGACGCGATCAGCGACGAGGACTACTACTCGCTGATGGGTTACCTGCACAGCTCGCGCCAGCAGGAGGCCTACCTGGATCACGGCGGCAAGATCGGGCATCAAATCGCCGAGGTTCGCAAGGCTGTTGAAGCGGGGCAGGCGCGATTCGAACAGCTCGACCCCGACGCGCTCCAGCCTGAGACGACCGAGCACGACCAGACGCTGCTCTTCGAGGACTTCAACGCCGGCTCGTTCAACGGCTGGCTGGCGACCGGCTGGGCCTGGGGCGAGCGACCGACCGTCCCCGGCCAGTGGGACCCCACCCGCGCACTGGCCGCGCCCGTGCGCCCCGGCGTCGCGCACTCCGGCATGCTCGGCGACCAGGCCATGGGCACCCTGCGCAGTCCCGAATTCGATGTCGATCGCCGCTTCGCCTGGGTCCGCGTTAAGGGCAAAGGCCAGGTCCGCATGGTCATCGACAGCTACACGATGGCCCGTTACAACAAGCTCTTGTTCGAGGGGCTCGATGTCAACATCGACACCAAGGGCAAGTGGAAATGGGTTCGCGTCGGTCCGAATCGCGACCTCTACGCCGGCCGCACCCACAACAGCAAGGCCGGCGACGGCAAGCGCTTCGACCACCGCGCCCACCTCGCCTTCGTCGATGACCACGCCGACGCACACCTCATCGTCGACGAAGTTCGGCTCGGCGGCGAGAAGGGGCCGCCCAACACCCAGCCGCCAGCGATCGCGTCGGTCGATCCCGCCGCCGACGCAGCATTCGCTTCGCACACCAAACGCTTCAACGCCGCCGCACGCAAGCTACCCAAGCCCCAACGCGCCCTGGCCATCACCGACGGAAGCCCCGACGACACCTACCTCCACATCCGAGGCGGCTGGCGCGGCATCGGCGAACCGCTCCCAAGACGCTTTCTCACCGCGCTTGGCGGCGAAGAAGGCACCCCGGCACCGACCACCGGCAGCGGACGCGACGACCTCGCACGACGCATCGTCGACCCCGACAACCCGCTGCCCGCGCGCGTCCGCGTCAATCGGATCTGGCACCACCTCTTCGGCCGAGGTCTCTCGCCCACCGTCGACAATTTCGGCGTCCTCGGTGTCGAGCCAAGCCACCCCGAACTGCTCGACCACCTCGCCGTCGTTTTCGTCGAAGACGATCGATGGTCGAATAAGGCGATGATCAAACGCATCGTGATGACCGACGCCTACCGTCGGACCAGCGACAAGACCGACGACAACGCCGAGGCGCAAGACCCGACCAACGTTCTCCTGCATCGGCAGAACATCCGCCGTATGACCGCCGAGATGATCCGCGACGCGATGCTCGTCGCGTCCGGCTCGCTCAACGAGAAACGCTTCGGCCCGCCGGTGCCCGTTCGACTGACCGCGCAGATGCAGGGCCGAGGCCGACCCAAGTCCGGCCCGCTCGACGGCAACGGCCGACGCAGCATCTACACCAGCGTCCGACGCAACTTCCTCTCGCCGATGATGCTCACCTTCGACGCGCCCATCCCCTTCAGCACCGTCGGCCGACGAAACGTCACCAACGTCCCCGCCCAGTCGCTCACCCTGATGAACGATCCCTTCGTCCACGATCAGGCCAAGCGCTGGGCTCAGCAACTCGTTCAACAAGACCACCCGACCCCCGGAACGCGCATCGACGCGATCTTCTTCGCGATCACCGGCCAAGCCGCGGAGGAACAGGAACGAGTCGCCGCCGTCGCCTTCCTCAACCGCATGGCCGAGGAGATCGACGTCCCCGACGATCGCATCATGACCGACGCCAACCTCTGGCAGCAATTCTGCCACGTCGCGTTCAACCTCAAGCGCTTCATCTACATCCGATAGGACTCCGCCATGGCTCACCACTGCAATCGCTATATGAAATCACCCATCACGCGCCGAGAGATGCTCACGCGCTGCGCGACGGGGTTCGGCGGCGTCGCGCTCGCGGGGCTCTTAGCCGACAAGTCCTTTGGCGCATCGCTCGGCGGAACCGCGGTCGATAACCCCCTCGCGCCCCGGCCCGGCCACCACATCCCCAAGGCCAAGAGCGTCATCTTTCTCTACATGGACGGCGGCCCGTCGCAGGTCGATACCTTCGACTACAAGCCCGACCTCGCCAAGCACGCCGGCAAAAGTCCATACGACGTCATCGATCAGGTCGAGCCCACGCAGTTCGACAGCATCGGAAAGATCATGCCCTCGCCGTGGAAGTTCAAACAGCACGGCCAGTCCGGTGCCTGGGTCAGCGACCTCTTTCCACACGTCGCCGAGTGCGTCGACGACATCGCCTTCGTCAAGTCGATGACCAGTAAGTTCCCCGAACACACCACCGCCAACTACTTCCTCCACACCGGCCACGGCCTCCAGGGTCGACCCTCCATGGGCGCGTGGATGGGCTACGGCCTGGGCAGCGAAAACGACTCCCTGCCCGGATTCGTCGTCCTCAACGGCGGACTCATCCCCCCCGGCGGACTCGACAACTTCAACTCCGGCTTTCTCCCCGCCTCGTACCAGGCCTCCATCATGTCGCCCGGCGACGAGCTCCTGGCCAACATCAACCCGCGCGAGAGCGCCGAACTCCAACGTCAGAAGCTCGACCTCGTCAGCTCGCTCGACCGAGCCATGATCCAAGCCGTCGGCGGAGAAGACGCGCTCGAATCCGCCGTCAACAACTACGAAACCGCCTACCGCATGCAGCGCGCCGTCCCCGAACTCGCCGACCTCAGCGACGAAAGCGAAGCGACTCAAGCGCTCTACGGCCTCGACCACAAAAACAAACAGACCGCCATCTTCGCCAGGCAATGCCTCCTCGCCAGACGCCTGGTCGAACGCGGCGTACGCTTCATCGAACTCACCTGCCCCAAGACCGCCGGCAACGACCGATGGGACCAGCACGGCAACCTGCGCAAGGGACACGAAGACAACTCCCTCGCCGTCGACCAACCCATCGCCGCGCTGCTCAAAGACCTCAAGCGCACCGGCCTGCTCGACGAGACCCTCGTCGTCTGGGGCGCCGAGTTCGGCCGAACCCCCTTTGCCCAAGGCAGCAACGGCCGCGACCACAACCCCACCGCCTTCACCATGTGGATGGCCGGCGGCGGAGTCAAGGGCGGTGCCGTCGCGGGCGCCTCGGACTCGTTCGGCTATAAAGTCGCCGACGATCGCTACGACATCCACGACCTGCACGCCACCATGCTCCACCTCATGGGGATCGATCACACACGGCTGAGCTATCGCTTCTCCGGCCGAGACATCCGCCTCACCGACGTCTTCGGCCGACTCATCGAACCCATCCTCGCCTGATGCCGCGCGTTCATGCTACGCACCAAACGCCTGGGTGTAGTGATGCAGCACGATCCCCGCCGCGACCGCCACGTTCAGCGAATCGACGCCCGCGTGCATCGGGATCCGCACCCTTGTGTCGCAACGCTCGACCGTCTCCGCCGACAGCCCGTACCCCTCGCTGCCAAACAAGATCGCGTAGCGACCGTTGGACGACACGTTGACCTCGCCCACCGATTGCGCATCGGCATCGATCACCGTTGCGACGCGTTCGTAGCCGTGGGCCTTGCGTAACCGATCGAGACCGGCCTCGATGTCGTCCAGCCGAACGATCGGCAGCGTAAACACCGATCCCATCGACACGCGCACCGATCGCCGGTACCAAGGGTCCGCACAACGCGGCCCGAGCACCATCGCCCCCGCGCCGAGCCCCGCCGAAACTCGCGACAGCAAACCGAGATTCTCGACGTTCCCGATCTCCGGACAGACGACCACCGTCGGCCGACCCGCCCGCAACGCCTCGCGAACAAC
>JBMYUK010000221.1:0-5357 GCA_049605275.1 Phycisphaeraceae bacterium | reverse complement strand
AGCGTGGCGGGCAGCCAGAGGCAGAGCGACCAGAGGAGGATGAAGACGAGCGGGGAGAGGTAGGCGCGTCGCATCTGAGGCGAGACGATGCCGACGACGCGGAAGTCGGCGCCGCACTCGGAGCAGTTCATCGTGCCGGCCCCGCGGACGGGATAGGTGCATCCGCCGCAGTTGGCGAGGCCTTGGGCGGCGGTGGCGCGTTTAAAGACTCGGATCCAGATGTAGACGAGACCGACGAGGCTGCCCAGCCCTCCGCCGCCGAACAGCAGAACGCTGACGAGCACGGAGACGAGGTAGTCGGTGTCGAATCCAAAGAACGCGAGGGGCAGGCCCGGGACCGCGGTGGGCGGGCTTGCGAGAGCGGCGGCTAGCAGAACGAAGTGGTTCATCGACGCAGTGTCGCAAAAGCGGCGGGGTCGTGCGAGAAGAGCTCATTTGGTGGCGCGGATCGCGTGGGGATCCTCGGCGCGGATCGACGGCGCGGCGTGCGATATAGTGTGTCGATGAACGGCATCAACGCGTCGCTTCGTCTAGGCTTGCTGATTGGGTCGCTGCTCTTTGCGGCGGCGGTTTTGCCGGGCGTGATCGTTTCGAGCGAAGCATTTGCGCAGAGCGAGGGCATCGACGCCTCGACGCCGGTTGAGGACGCGGCGGCGCCGGACGCATCCTCATCGGACGCACCATCGGATGCGGCGGCCGAGGGCGCAGCGGTCGCGGCCGAGGTGACCGAGGCGCAGGCGAGCGCCGGCGAGGAGGCGGTGCCGTTCTGGGACCGAGACTTCACCGACATCCTGGCGACGGCGTGGAACGCGACGCTGTTTACGGCCGGTGACACTCAGATCAAACTGAACCAGCTCATCGTCGCGCTGTTCGTCGCGCTCATCGGGCTCTGGCTGGCCAAACTCGTGACGGGGATCATCAGCGCAAGGCTCGTCCGCGTCGGCAAGCTGAGCGAGACGGTCGCGTACACGATCGGCAAGGTGATTTATTACGTGGCGGCCATCGTCGTGTTGCTCATGGCGATGCAGGTCGCCGGCATCCCGACCACGGTCTTCACCGTGCTCGGCGGTGCGCTGGCGATCGGCGTGGGCTTCGGCGCGCAGAACCTCTTTAACAATCTTATCTCAGGCATCATCATCCTCACCGAGAAGCCGATCCGGCGTAACGACATCGTCGAGATCGACAGCATGGAGGGCCGAGTCGCGGAGATCGGCAACCGCAGGACGCGCATCCGCCGATTCGATGGCGTCGATGTGCTCGTGCCCAACTCCACCTTCCTCGAAACCAACGTCATCAACTGGACGCTGCACGACGCGCTCGTGCGCGGCTGCGTCGAGGTCGGCGTGGCCTATGGCTCGCCCGTCAAGAAGGTCCGCGACCTCATGCTCCGGTCGGCCGAGGAACACGACAAGGTACAGAAGTCCCCGGCTCCGACGGTGCTCTTCACCGAGTTCGGCGACAACACGCTGAACTTCGCAATGTATTTCTGGACCGAGATCCAATCGCCTTTGGATCGCAAGCGGCTCGAGAGCGACCTGCGCTTCGCCATCGACGAACTCTTCCTCGACCAACAGATCACCATCGCCTTCCCGCAGCGCGACGTCCATCTCGATACGCTTCGCCCGCTCGAAGTCCGCATGGTCAAGGACGCCGGCGCGAACGAATGACCCGCAAGCGTCTCGCCGCGCCGCCGCATCTCCCCGCCGATCGCCACGACCGACCTGTCGACCCGTTGTGCTATCCTTGCGACTTAGACCCGCTACCCGCTCGCGACGAGACTCCACATGATCAAGATCGATGGCCACTACATCGAACATCAGGCCCGCCTCAAGCCCTACGTCAAACACATCACCCGGCGAGACCACCGCAAGATCTTCCTCGACCCGCCCGGCAAAAACCACTATTACCTGCTCAGCTATCTCGCCTCGCAAATCGGCGACGGGCTCATCGTCGAACTCGGCACGCACCACGGCACGTCCAGCCTCGCCATGTCCATCAACCCCAATGCCCGCATCGTCACCTTCGACATCGAAGATCGATACGGCATCAAGCCCAAGCCACCCAACGTCGAGACCCGCATCGCCGACCTCTTCGAGTCCGGCCAGGAGTCCATCCTCCTCGAATCTAAGATGATCTTCCTCGATACCGCCCACGAAGGCCCGTTCGAACAACAGGTCTACGACTACCTCAAAGACAACGGCTACCGCGGCATCCTCGTCCTCGACGACATCTTCTGGGCCAAGGAGATGATCGCCTTCTGGGAAGGCATCGACGCAACCAAATACGACGTCACGCCCATCGGCCACGGCGACGGCAAGGGCCCGATCGGCAACGTCTCGGGCACCGGCATCGTCGACTTCGCCGACCAGATCGAGTTCGTCAACTGCGACATCAAGCCGGCCTGATCGAAACAGACCGACGCACCGTCGCCAACCCTAGCGACGTGTTCGCCCCACCACCTCTTGCAAAGATTGCACAGACGACCAGGCCCGCCACGCCTACGCTTATCGTGTAACCGTCACGAACACCCCTTTCAGGAGCACCGCTATGAACAAGTCCGTTGCCTCGATGTCTGTCGCCCTTTGTCTCGTCGCCGCGTTGGGCCTCGGCCTCTTCGCCGGACAGAGCCAAGTCACCGCCGCAGAGAACGCCGCGAAGATCGGTGGGCTCGCGCCCGCGTTCGCGCTGCCCGATGTGGCGACGGGCGACACCGTCGACCTCGCCGACCACAAGGGTAAAGTCGTCGTCGTGCTCTTCCACTCGATCAACTGCCCGTTCTACAAGATGCACGCCGACAAGGGCTACGACCGCGTCTTCGTCCCGATGGTCCAAGCGTATCAAGGCAAGGACGTCGTCTTCCTCGGCGTCAACGCGAACAAGAACGAATCCACCGATAAGATCAAAGCCTACATCGAGAAGCACGATATCAACTACACCGTTGTCAAAGACGAGGGCAACGCCGTCGCCGACGCCTACGGCGCAAAGGTCACCCCGCACGTCATGGTCATCGATCAGGACGGCAAACTCCGCTACCGCGGCGGCGTCGAAAAGCACTCCGGTGGCCCGGCCGGCTGCGGCGAATCCGATACCCAGTACCTCGCGCCCGTCATCGACGCGCTACTCGACGGCAGCGAGCCACCCTACACCGAAACCAAAGCCACCGGCTGCGGAATCAAGCGCGTCTAACGCGTCCGCCTCGGTCAATCGGCACTGAATTAAAAGGTTCGCTTCGCGTACTGATGATTTGCTTCAACCGCGACGGCGAGTCTTACGTACAGGCCCAATCCCCATTGCACCCTCGTCTGACGACGGGGGTGTTTTACTGCCTTCATGGCGCGTTGTCGTTGCGTTTGTTCAAACGAATCATACGCACGTCAATACGTACCGACGCATTGCATAGCCGCCGGGCAACGCACGGGGGTCGAGGCGTTTACGACTTTGATTACGGTCACGACGAATAGGTCCCAGCCGATTCGACCTCCGCGTGTGACGCGGCGGCTATCAAGACACGTGAGGTTTTCGTGGGACACGTATCAGCCGGACATGGCGACGTAGAGGGCGCTCGGTTTGACGTCGGGGATGAGCAGTTTGTTGACGTTTTTGACGGGGTCGCCTTCGATGAGATATTCGTGCAGGGCGGAGGCGGCGCGGTAGCCGGAGCGGACGGCGCCCTCGCGGGAGGTGGGCCAGCCGGTGGAGGCCCAGTCGCCGGCGACGAAGAGGTTTTGGATATCGCCGGAGGGGTAGGGTCGATAGCGTTTGCCGCCGGTGCGCGGGGCGGAGGCGGCGCGTTGTTCGCGGACGACATGGGCGGTGTGGAGGGTGACCTCGTCGGTGATGCCGGGCATGGCTTTTCGCATGTCTTGTTCAGCGGCGAGGACGATCTGATCGTCGGGGAGTTCGTCGAAATCCTCGGCGTTGCCGATGACGACGTGGATGTGGTGCAGGCCGTCGAGCGGCCCGCCTTCTTCGACGCCCTTGGCAAAGGCCCAGCGGACGCAGCCGTCGGTGAAGATGAGGTGGCTGCGTCGCATCGTGTCGTGACCCTGAGGGGCGTTGAAATAGAGGTGGATGCCGAGGATGGGGACGTCTTCGATCTCGGCGAGGCGGGCGAGTCGGGCGTCGGCTTGTTTCATCGGGTCGGTGGCGAGGGCCTCGAGTCGGCCGTGCGGCAACGCGGTGACGTAGCTGTCGGCGTCGAGGGTTTGCCCGTCGGTGAGGTGCACGCCGGCGACGCGTTTCGCGTCCTCGTCGAACTCGAAGCGATCGACAGAGACGCCGTGGAGCACCGCCCCGCCGCCCTTGGTCACGATCTCTTCGGCGCGGCGATAAAACTCGGCACGGCTCATCTTGGAGAAGCCGAGTTGGTAGCTGGTGTTATTGAGAAGGAAACCCTCGTGGAGGATGCGCACGCCGTAAGCCGCGCTGATCTGTCCGGGAAGTTGGTTGCAGGCGCCGGCGATGATGGCGGACCAGAACTTGTCGATGACGTGCTCGGGCTGATGGACGCTGACGAGCCAGTCGCGGAAGCTCTCGTCGCTGAGTTTTTCGCGCGCGGCTCGGCTGACCTGCATGGCGGCGAGGAAGCCGGCGAAGATGGAGAATTTTTCTCGGGCGGTGAATCGCTTCATCGCCATGAGGCCGCGGGTGAGGTGAAACGGCGCGGGCAGGTCGTCGCCGGTGAGGTGGTCGATGAGCCCGTCCGAGCCGGTGAAGTAGAGGGTCTTGTGCCAGTCGATGTCGCGGATCACGCCGAGGCGTCGGTAGAGGTCGGTCTGGTTGGTGCACATCCGCATGAGGGTGTGCTGGCTGGCGTCGGTCGCTTGGCCGGAGGTGGACTGGCCGACATGGACGCCGGACTCGACGACGGTGACCCGGTAGCCGAGATCGGTGAGTCGGACGGCGGCGGCGACGCCCGCGTGCCCGTCGCCGACGATGATGACGTGTTTGCCGTGACCGGGTTGCTCTTGCATGATCGTATTGAACCCGACGCGGCGGCGGCTTGCAACGCGCGTTTGCGATCGGCCCCCGGGCGGCGACGCGGCTACACTGTTCTGTTTTCAGACCCGATGAGGATCATCCGCCATGTTCAAGCCCGACACCTGTTGCACGCTCGTCCCCTACTTCACCGTTCAAGAAGGCAAGCTCGACGCGTTCAAGGCGTTGGGCCCGGCGTTCATCGAGAAGACGAAGGCCGAGCCGGCGGTCCTGCATTACGCCTTTTCGTTCGATGGTCACACCGCGCACTGCCGAGAGGGCTACGACGACGCGGCGGGCATCCTCGCTCACTTGGAAAACGTCGGCGATCTACTCGCACAGGCGCTCGAACTCTCCGAGCTTTCGCGATTGGAAATCCA
>JBMYUK010000220.1:0-5364 GCA_049605275.1 Phycisphaeraceae bacterium | reverse complement strand
GACAAAAAACGCATCCTGCCTTGCGCGTCGTATTGCGACGGCGAGTTCGGACTCAAGGGTCTGTTCGTCGGCGTCCCGACGCTGCTCGGCGCGGGCGGTGTGGAGAAGGTGGTTGAGATCGACCTCGATGAGAGCGAGACGAAACTGCTTAAGGAAAGTGCCGAGCACGTGGCCGAACTGGTCGAGGTGGTGAAGAACCTCGACCCCTCGCTCGGCTGAGCGTGCGATCGTCAGCGGCTGGAAACGGATACGAAAAAAGCACCGCGTCGCTGGGACACGGTGCTTTTTCAAGCGTCGATGCGTGAAAGGTGGATGCTCGATTTCGCCGCGGATCGGCTATCCTCTTGGGCCCGGGTCTAGCAGAGGGCGATGAAGGTAAGCATCGTCAGGATGACGATCTTCTTGCGGTGGCCGGCCTGGGTGTTGTTGATGTTGAAGAAGAGGTTGAACATGGCTCAGCTCCTGAACGGTGATCTCTTCAAGCATAACCCGAGCGGACGTGCGTGCCTAGATTGCGGTCGATAAAAGTTGTAAAATGAGCAATAACATGATTTTACGGCTTGAAAGAGTGAATAACGATCGAGTCCGACTGTTCGGGATGTTGCGTGGACGCATCAAGGGCGCGGTTTGGGCGTGTTTCGGCGTGACGAGCGTGCTTTGCCTGTGTGCGCCGGCGTCGGTATGGGCACAGCCGGGCGAGGGCGCGCCGCTGGTGGGCTGGGCCGACGGCGAGGCGGCGTTCGAGTGGGTTCAGGGCTGGGTGCGTAGCGAGGCGGGGGTGCCGGAGGAGCTGGACCTGCCGGACCGAGCGGTGGCGGGGCTGTTCGGGGTTTATGTGACGCTGCGTGACGAGGGTCGCGTGCTGGGCCGGGGTCAGGCGATCCGCTCGGACGTGAAGCGGACGATTGATGCGCCGGGCCCGCCGATTCAGTTGGCATCGCTCCTCGCGGCGGCGACGCAGCAGGCGCTCGACGAACTCGAAGACAAGCAGGCCGAGCGCGCGGTCGAGTTGAATATCACCGATGCGGGCGTGCTCCGTCAGGCGACGTACGCGCTCCTGCAGCGGGTCCAGGTGGACGTGCAACTCGGCCACAGTCTGGAGTCGATCATCCTGCCGCTGGGCGCGCGCGATGACGCGGTGTTCCGCACGTTCGCGCCGGGGTACCACGGGCTTCGGTTGGCCGGGGCGTTGGCGGGGCGTGCGGACGTCGCGTGGCCGGCCACGGAACTCGCGCGCAATACGACCCCGCCGCGGCTGATCTTCAAGCTCATGACCCAGCAGGGGTACAACGCCGACGAACTGCCGTTGGTCGCCCGCGCAGAGGGGCCGGCGCTGCAGCGCTTCGAGGTCATCCACGTGGTCCGATCCGGGCCCGCGCAACCGATGCGGCAACTCATCCGCGGCAACCTCATCGTCCAGCAGCAGGTCATCGACGGTCGAACCATCTCCGGCCTCGCCGAACGCGTCGCCAGAAACCTCGACCAGCTCATCCTCACCGACACCATCACCGGCGACGAAAAAGTGCGCGGCACTTACCAGCCCTCGCTGAAGCGATACGCTCCGGAATGGGCCAACGATCGCGAGGCGGCGCTGCTCGGCTACGCCCTGTCTCGACACGCCGCCGTCGCCCTCGACGCCAACCTCGGCGGCGAGACCATGCGCGCCAGAGCCCGACGCGTCTTGCGCATCGTCAACCAGATCGCGCCCCGCGCCCTGCCCGACAAAGGCCCGCCCAAGCACCTCACCGCCGCGTTTCTCCTGCTGACGCTCTGCGAAACGCCCGAGCGACTCACCCCCGACCACCTGGTCCTCCGCGATCGTCTGGGCCAGGCCCTCGCCGCGCTCACACACCCCGACGGCGGCGGCCTGCGCGTGGCGTACGGCAGCGACAAACGGCTCAGCCGAGCCACCACTGCCGTCGCCACCGCCGCCCTCGCCGCCTGGTACAACGACACCCGAAGTAAGACCCTCGCGCAGCCGGTCTTCCGCGTCCTCGGCGACCTCATGAAGGCCAACGCGCAGGACCCGCGCGTCGTCGATCTGCTCTGGGTCGCGCGCTCGCTCGATACGGCGGGTGACCTCCTCGCCGAGAATCAGCCCGACCCCGCCGAAGCGAAAAAAACCCTCGCGAACTGGCGGTCCCAACTCGCCGACTACATCGACCTGCTCAGCGAACAGCAGGTCCGCGGCAACCCCGTCAACGGGCCCGAAGACGTCGTCGGCGGCTTTATCCTCGAACCCGCCGCACCCGGCAGCCCGCCCGAGCCCGACTGGCAGTCCGCCATGCCCACGACCCTCCTCGCGCTCGGACTACGCGACCCCGCCATCATCGAACCCGGCAAACACTTCGGCCCCGTTCTCACCGCCGGCCTCGGCGCACGCTACCTCGGACAACTCATCGTCACCGCCCCCAGCGCCTACTACGTCCGCGAAATAAAACCCGTCCTCGGCGGGGTCCGCCGCACGCTCTGGGACAACACGCTCTACCCCGACTGCTCCGCCATCACGCTCCTCGCTTTCACCGAACTCCAGCAGACTCTGCGCGAACTCGAACCCGAAGACTGATCCATTCGAGACCTCGCCCGTAAGTAACAATCAAGACGATCGATCACGCCTATCAAGCCCGCTGCTTGCCCGCTCGGGGGCACGCTGCGCGGGTCCTGCCGAGAGTAATCGAACGCCTCCAACACGAGCGCGATCGCTCACTGTCGCTGTTTTACACCGTTGCGGTCGAGCCACCCCGACAAAGCGATCAACCTCCGCTCGACCGCGTCGAGCGAGCGAAGTTGACATCAAGTAGCGCTCAGCCGCCTGCATTTTTGCGACAAAGATGCGCATTTTCTGTCCCGTGTCGTAAGATATCTACTCGGTTCGAGCATCCGCTTGACTGTATGAGCGATCGTAATGTGTGTCTGCACACCGATCGCAGCGGCACACCGCGAACGTTAAACGCTATCCCACCACGAAAGGCACCTTTGATGCTGAAGCTCAATACTCTGTTCGGCGGGCTGATGCTCGCGCTTATGATCGGCCTGGTCGGTCTGCCGGCCGAGGCTCGCAAGAAGAAAGCGGCCCCGCCGATCGAGCTCACCGCGCAAGGCCAGGCGCTCGAAGCCCGTTATGCCGAGTTGATGGCGGAGTTGCAGAAAGAACTCGCCGACGACCTGCCGCGCATCAACGAGCGAGCCCAGTCGAACTATCTCTCGGCCATCGCGCAGGAGAAGCAGGCCATCACCCTGCTCGAAACCGCCCAGGCGGAGCTCGGCAAGATCAACGGCGCGAAGGGCCTGATCGGTCACGCGAAAAACCACTGGATTCCCAAGGCCGACCGAGGCATCAAGGCCGCTCAGAAAAAGCTCGACGCGGCGACGACCCAGGCCGAGCGCGACGCAGCGCAGGCCGAATTGACCAAGTGGCAAGAGAATCGACAGGCCGGCTTGGATGCGCTCAAGGAACGCACGGAGAACTACGAGCGATTGGCCGCGAACGCCCCGGCGCTCAAGCTCGAAGTCGAGAACGCCAAGCGCGATCGCGAGCGGGCCGAGAAAGACATCCAGCGCGCGTTGGCGAGCCTCCGTCTCAAGTCGTTTCTCGAAAGCGATCGACACGACGAACAACTGGCTCGCTACGCCATGCTCCATCACGCGACGCCGAAGCGACTGGCCGGCTTCGCCCAGCAGAGCGCCCGGCACGCGCAGCTGATCGATCAACTTCTCGCCGACGGTCCGCTGCTCGTCGATATGGCCGTTGCGGATGGCGCGAAGGACGGCAACTACGGCCGAGCGATGGAGATCTACACCACCATCCAGGCCAACCACCCCAAAGCGAAAGAAGACGGCGTCCTCCAGCGGCTCGCGCTCGCGATCGCCCTCGAACACGCCACGCCCCGAGCTCAGCGTAACGAGAAGGCCCGCACCGACGCGCCTCAGTTCGTTGATCCCGTCGCGCGTTACGCTCACTACGAAAACGCTTACCTCGCCGACGACCTCGACCCCTACTTCAAGATTCAATCGGCGTGGGATCTTCGCTTCGTCGTCAACGGCGAGGAGCCGGACCACGTCCTAACCTGGGGCCGAGAGATGCTCCGCAACTACCGCCCGGACATGATCACGACCAAGGACGACCGCTGGCGATACGTCTCGCTGGTGCGCACCTGCGTGCGTTACGGCTCGGAAGAGAACAAGAACGACAAAGACGAACTGCACTTTTTCCAGAACATCCTGATGAACGGCGGCATCTGCGGCCGACGCGCTTTCTTCGGCCGATTTATTCTCCGCAGCTTCGGCGTCCCGACGATCGCCCGACCTCAGCGCGGCCACGCCGCGCTCGCGCGTTGGACGCCCGACGGCTGGGTCGTCTGCCTCGGTGCCGGTTGGGGCAGCGGCTGGACCAAGACGCAGTACAAAGACGACCTCGACTTCCTCGCGGTCACCAAGGCCCGGGCCGCGGGCGACGGGTTCATGCCGATCAAGCGCGCTATGTGGGCCGGCAACGTCGCCGGTGAACAGCCGGTCTACGGCCTGAACGACAAGAAAGCCAAGCCCGGACTGTGGTACAGCGTCGCGCTGCAGACCCAGCGCAAGATCGCCGATTCGGTTAAGACCCTCGACGCCGTCGGCACGGAGCTCGGCGAAGCCAACGAGTCCAAGGTCAAGTACCCCTTCGACGCCGCCGAGGTCACCGACGAAGACCGCGAGATCCGCGTCGACCGCAACGGCGTCATCTCCATCCCCGCCGCCGCGACGACCAAGCCCACCAAGAGCACCGGCAAGATCCTCTTCACCGACAGCGTGCTCGGCGGCAAGCAGTTGCACTACAGTCGCAACGGCCGGGACCAGGACTTTGTCTACACCTTCGACGCCCCCAAGGCCGGCACTTACCGCCTTGCCCTGCACGTGAACACCCCGGCTTGGAAGCAGATGGTTAACGTCGTTGCCAACGGCAACAAGCCTGTCGCATTGGAATTGCCCCACACCATCGGTCTATGGCAGGATACTCAGCCGGTGATGATCGAACTGAAACAGGGTAAGAACACCCTCACCTTCACCCGCAAGGGCGTCTCGCAAGACGTCGCGCCCAAGGGCTTTTCGATCAAGTCGATGACCCTCACCCCCGACGCCGGCAACCGGCAGTAATCGCGAAGTCTTTGGGGTCGGTCTCTCGGAATAAGCGTTGGACGCTTTAGAGTCCCGCGATCGCGTCGGTGATGCGTTGTCGCGTCTTGGCGTCGGCGATGTGCGACTTGCCGAAGCCCGGCAATGCCCCGGCCTCGACGGCCGCCTGCTGGGCCTCCGGGTAATCGGAGATCAGCATCATCCGCGCGGCCGAGGCGTCATCGGCCTGCTCGGTCTTAAGCCGCTTGA